>CBFGJN010000036.1:0-18830 GCA_965649115.1 Caldifarciminota bacterium
ATACCCATTTTTTGCCTTTGGGGGGCAGAGCCCCCCTAATAATCCCCCCATAAAATCTATAATTTCATTAAAAATTTTATAAATTATTGATTATCAATCGCTTAACAATAATTATTGGACAAAGCATAATTATGATGGTGTGTCCAATAATAAAGTTATTTTGAAATATCTGGTGTTCTACTTAAAGCATATAAGTATTCTTGAACCCAACCTGCCCAATTACCATATTTTTTTCTAAAAAAATTCCCAATTATTTTATAAGTTCTATCTGTTAAAGTTTTACTTTCCTTTAAATTCAGGTGATTTTTGTATAATTTAAAAACAACATTTTTAATATGGACATCTATTGGAAAGGCGTTATCAAAATCAAGTGAAAATAATAAAATACAATCAGCTATTTTTCTTCCTATTCCTTTTATAGATATTAACTTTTGATGAGCTTCTTCATATGTTAAGTTTCTCAAACTATATAAATCAAAACCATTTAAAACAATTTTTGAGAATTCAATTGCAGTTATAATTCTATTTTCAAATCTAACAGGTAAATGTTTTAGTTCATCATAACTTAATTTTGATATAAATTTTGCATCAGGGAAAATTAGACTTTCTGAAAATTTTTTTGATAAAAGATAGACACATTTTGATATATTATAAACTGTATTTTGAGCTGAGAAAATAAATGTTATTGCAGTTTCAAATGGTTCTTGTCTTAAAATTCTAATTCCTCTATGAATGAGAGCATTTTTCAAAATTTCGTCTTTTTCCATGATTCTATAAAGTTCGGTTATATCTTTATCAAATTTGAAATAAAAATTCAAAAAATCGCTTATATTTAAATAAGTTTTTAATTGTGGAATATAAAACATTTCAGAAGATGATTTATAAAATAAATAATTTTTTTCTTGTTTTAAGCCTAAAAAGTTTCCATAAACAATTCCATAAATAAAACCATCTTTGTCTAACTTTGCATATTTGAAATTTCCATTTTCATATAAACCCCAACGAAATGTTTGACCACAAGTAAGTGTCTTATATAAATCTAAATCATTTGGAATTTTAAATTTTCCTTCAATCATATTTTCCAATCCAATTTTAAAACTTCTTCAATACCAAGAATTTCAATAATTTCTTTTTCTTCAATATAGAATTTTTTAAGTTTTTCTTCAAGCCAACCTCCTCCAATAAATGTCCTTAAATCATCAAGAATTAATGAAGATATTTCAATGAAGCCTTCAAACAATAAATAAGGATTTTTTTCCAAGGATATTGGTTTTAAAATACCTTCTCTGACTTCAAAAAGACTTGAAAATTCAGTATTTTTTACATATTTCTCAAATGTTTTTTGAGCGACTTTTTTTCCAATTTTATTAACAATTTCGTTATTTAGCTTATTCCATTTACTTATAAATTTTTCAATTTCTTCTCTTGTTGGAACTTTAATTCCCATTTTATATAGTTCTCCTTCGGGCAGTTTAGCAAATTTATAAATTTTAGCAAATTTTAGGTCTAAACTTGTTGGAAATTCAATATATCTTACAATTTCATCAATTTTTAAAACACTTTTAATTTCACCCATTTGAAAATCTATTAAAATCCTTATATTCCCATTTAGCCAAATAACTCCATTAAACAAATTTATTTTAGCATCTTCAATTAACTCTTCTAAATTTATTACATTAGGATCAATACCAGATATTAAAACCTTGTTTATAAATAGTGTTATAATGGAATAGGCAATTTCATTTTCAAAATTGTAGAGCAAAATTTGGTTTTGTTCATTTATAATCTCTTTAATTAGATAATAGTTTTTTATTCTTTGAGATGGTGGGAAGTTTGACCAACCACTTAAAATCCTACCCTTATAAAATATAAGGACATTATTTGAGGGTTTAATTCTTAGAAAACCACTCAATTCACCAATCTGAATATCACCTAAAATTTCTTCAAGTGTATTTATGCCTCCATCAATTATTCTATATGGAAGTAATTTTGTTGTTTTTGGAGCTTCTAAAATAATTGTTTTTTTGGTAGTTTGCTTTTCTTCTTTTTTTGTTTCTTTTATTTCATATTCAATATCACTCATTTTTGAGAATGTTTCTTTATCTTTATCAGTTAGTGTCTTAATTAAGCATGTTCCCTGTCCCCAAATTTTTATTTTTTCTAATTCACCTTTACCATAACCCCAAGTGCTATCTATGTGTTTTATCTTCCCTTCAATTAAAACAACCCTAACAATTCCACCATTAGGTCCTAAAAATACTAATGAACCAGTAAATTTTTCATTAATAGCCTTTTCTAGAATTTTTTCAAAATTAGCTTGAATAGATTTCTGAGCCATATTTCTGCATACTATATGTATTATAGTAAAATCCACCTAATTTCATTAGTTCATCATGTGTTCCAATTTCTATTATTCTTCCATTTTCAAGAACAATAATGAAATCACAATCCATAACAGCAGAAATTTTATGAGATACAATAATAACTGTTTTATCTTTCATATAGTTTTGTAGATTCTTCAATATATTATTTTCAGTTTCATTATCAACTGCAGATAAGGTATCGTCAAGAAGTAAAATTTTAGGTTTTTTTATTAAAGCTCTTGCAAGTGCTAATCTTTGTTTTTGACCACCACTTAATGTGATGCCTCTTTCACCTATTATTGTATCTAAGCCATAAGGTAATTTTTCAATTTCTTTTTTAATATCTGCTAGTTCAAGAGCTTCCCATATTTCTTTATCATTTGCATTTGGGTTTCCTATTAAGATGTTTTCTCTTATTGTAGTTGAAAATAAATAACTTTCTTGTGGAACATAAGCAATTTCATTTCTTAATGTAGTTAAATCCCAATCATTTATATCAATTCCATCAATAAAGACGCTATTCTTTGGAGGGTTATATAATCTAATTAAAATTTTTAAAATTGTTGATTTTCCAGAACCAATTCTCCCAATTATTCCTACCTTTTGACCTTCTTTTATTTCAAAATTAATGTTATCTAAAACTTTTTTGTTATCATAATAAAATGTTAAGTTTGAAAATCTAATGTTCCCTATCATTGATCCTTTATAGCTATTTGGTTTTGAAAAAACTTCTGGTTTTTCATTTAGTAATTCAATTACTCTTTTATATGATGCTATTCCTCTTTGAAATAGATTTATACTCCAACCAATTGCAAGCATTGGCCAAATTAACATATTTAAATAAGCAAAAAATGCTGTTATTTTTCCAATTGTTATTTCTCCTTTTATTACCCAATAACCACCAAAGCATAAAACAATAATAATTGAAATCCCAGCAAGAATTCTAATTAATGGTTCATATAATCCCCAACTTCTTGCCAATTCCATATTAGCTTTTAAATAATTTAAACTAATTTTCTTGAAATTTCTTGAAAATTCATCTTCTCGTGTATATGCCTTAACAACATTAATACCTTCAAGTGTTTCTCTTGCGTTTTCGGATAAGTCTCCAAATATATCTTGAACTTTTCTAAATTTTTTTTCAATAATTCTACCAAGAACAAAAGAGATAGGAGCTAATAAAATGAGTGGAATTATACTTATTAGTGTTAATTTATAAGAAATTAAAAACATTGCAACTATTGAAAATGATGTATAAATTATTGCATCTGATAGTGAAACAATACCCATAGATAATGCCATTCTTATAGCTTCTAAGTCATTCGTTGCTTTTGCCATAATATCACCTGTTCTATTTTCATTAAAATATCCAACATGTAATTTTAAAACATGCTCGTAAATTTTTTTTCTTAAATCTCTTTCAATTTCTCTTGCTGCTCCAACAATGAAAAATCTCCAAAAGAATCTAAGAAAAGCAACGCCAAGTGCAATTGAAATTAAAATTATTAAGTAATTAAATAGTTCTTTTGGGGTTATTTCCAATTTTGCTATTTTATCAATAACAACTGCTATAATAATTGGGACGATTAATTGTCCTAAATCTACTATAACTAAAATTATTGAACCTGTTAAATACTTTTTCCATCTTAATTTTATAAGTTCTATCATAAAAAATAATTATTCTTCTTCTCTCTTTAATCTTCTAAGCCATCTCCTTCTCGCTGCTAACATTTCTTTTTTCTTAACCTCTGATGGTTTTTCATAAACCATAGCTTTCTTAGCTTCTTGTAAAATTCCCTCTCTCATAACAACCTTTCTAAATCTTTTTATTAAGCTTTCAAAGTTCTCACCATCTTTTAAAATTACACCTGCCATACTTTACCTCCTTTTTTTATCCAGGTGGCCATGAGAATTTTCTGCCTCCTAAAAGGTGAAAGTGAACATGGTATATGCTCTGTAAAGCATCCGGACCAACATTATTAACAATTCTAAAAGATTTTAAATTTAATTTCTCTGAAACTTTCCTTATCGTTTCAAATATACCTTTCATAATTTCACTATCATCTAATTCCAAAATTGTTGGAATGTGTTTTTTGGGAATTATTAAAATATGATATGGTGCTTGTGGATTGATGTCTTTAATTGCGATAGAAATATCATCCTCATATACAATTTCAGAATTTATCTCCTTATTTATAATTTTACAAAATACACAATCATTCATAAGCTCTGAAAATTTTAAAGGATAAAAAATTTTCATTTTTGCTGTGTCTAGTAATTCTGAAATATAGATTATTTCTTATTTTGCCCGCCCACCCTGAAAATAAGGCTTCGCCTTATAAATACCCATTTTTCGGCTATGGGGGGGCAAAGCCCCCCTTAATCCCCCCCATTATTTCAAGTATTTCAATGAATTTTTTATAAGTGATTGATTATCAATCACTTAACAATAATTACTGGACAAAGCATTTCATTTTTGCTTTGTCTAATAGTTCTGAAAATATGATTATTTCTATTTTTTGCCTACCTACCCAAAAATAAACTTTTGGCTTTAAAAAGCCCTATCTTATGCCTTATTTCAAGCATTTTATTTGACAAAACAAAATATAAAATAAGTGATTTTTTTAAAAGAAAGTTTATAAATTATTGTCTAATAGTTCCAAAAACATAATTATTTTTTACATTTTATCCGCCCACCCTAAAATTAAGCCTACAGCTTATAAACTAACACCCCATATAAACCCCAAATAAATCAAAGTTTTCCTTAAAAATTTATAAATTATTTTGATAATCACTATTTTTTCATTTTCTTGTCCCAAAGTCCCATTGATTTCCTATCTTTAAAAGTTAGTTCAATTTTATGCTGTGAAATTTCTTTCAATACTCGCATTTTTTCTTTTTCAGCATTTTCAATCCGCTTTATTGCATATTCAACATATTCTTGTGATATGTCAATTCCTATGTAGTCGTGTCCCAGAAGTTTTGCCGCAACACAAGTCGTTCCCGTTCCGCAAAATGGGTCTATGACAATCCCTTTTTCATTGAGTATTGAGTAAATAATTCTTGCGGGGAGTTCTACCGGAAAAACAGCTGGATGTTCCTTATGACCGCTTTCGGGCCTTATATACCAAACGGAAGTAAATTTCGCATGTTCTGGTTTTAATTCTTTTGGCTTGCCCTTTACAAGCCAGTAAATTCTCTCATCAACTTGCCAGAATCTCCATCCCCTTATATTCCCTGCTATTTTTCTGTTCCACACAATTTCCTGCCATATATTCCATTTTGTTTTAGTAAGCCATGAAATCGGATGGAGCATTTTCCCTTCTTCATAGCGAATTTTGTGATTGTAAAAGAAGCTCCCGCCATCTTTTGTAACTCTATAAACTTCGTCAAGAACTTCAATTTGCCACTTTTGATACTCTTCCTCATCAATTTTATCTTTTGCTCCTTTGTAAATAACTTTATCAACGAGCCAGCCACCATATTTTTCTTTTTTGTTGTAAGGTGGAGATGTAATCCCAAGGTCAATGCTGTTTGAAGGAATCTGGCGAAGGACCTCTAAAACATCACCACAAATGATTTTGTTTAAAAAATCTTTTAAATCTCCCATAAAACTTTATCTCCTTTCCTTTAAAAAATTGTAAATATCCCTTGTTAGAAATTTTTTGAACTCATTAATTTTTTCGGTACAAAAAACAACTTTCAAATCTTTGCAATCTTTATAATGCTTAAATGAAAATGAAGCAGACCTCAGATACTCTCCTTTTTTCCTTGCCGAAGGGAACCTTTTTTCTAATTGCATCCTCAACCTTTCTTTGATACACTCAAATGGAAATTCAAAAACATAAATAAGCTTACCCCCAACAAAACCACTTGAAAGTATCATCAAATTTTGTTTTGAATCTTTTTCAAATCTTTCCTTTGTATAATCATTAAAACTACCACCACCATCCAATTTTCTCTTGTGTGTTATGGTATTTTGAGGTTTAACTTCGCAGAAAATCTTTCCCTTTTGACCAATTTCAAGTTTGTAGCCATTGTAACCTAATTTCTCCTCCAGTGGTTCATATCCGGCAATTTTCAAAGTCAGAATTTCTCTTAATTTAGAGGAATTTTTGTCGTTTATATAGATAGTTACAAAATCAATAAGAGTTGAGATTAAAGCCGGTTTTGAAAGTCCATTTAGAAACCTGACAAGCTCTTCAAATCCTGTTGTTGCATATAATTCAATTATCTTATATAAGTTTTGATTCATGTTGATAAAATTTTAAAGTTCAAAATTCTTGCTGTGTTGCTGTATCTAGATAATTCTAAGAATATATATATTTTTCTATGTTTTCCACACCCGCCCTGAATTCAGGCCTTCGGCTTATACCTTTAAGGTGCCTATATTTCGGCTTGGGGGGCTCAGCCCCCCTTAAACCCCTTATAAAATCTGCTTATAAATGCTCATTAAATCTACAATATATTTAAATCCTTTAAAATTTTTAAGATGGCTCAGATGAATATGGCACAAGCAATAAATAATGCTTTAAGAATTATCTTAAAAAATGATAATAAGGTAGTTGTTTTTGGTGAAGATGTCGGAAGAGCTGGTGGAGTTTTTTTAATTACAGAAGGTTTAATGGATGAATTTGGAAAGGAAAGGGTATTTGATACACCAATTAGTGAGGCTGGAATTGTTGGAATGGCAATAGGTTTGGCTATGGGTGGATATAAACCTGTTTGTGAAATTCAATTTTCTGGTTTTTCTTATTTGGCATTTAATCAAATAATAACACATTTAAGTAGGTGGCAATTTAGAAGTCAAGGAAAGTTTAGGATGAATGTTGTTATAAGAATGCCAAATGGTGGTGGTGTTAAAACGCCAGAACTTCACTCAGAAAGTATTGAAAGCTATTTGTTAGCAACACCAGGACTTAAAGTTTTATATCCTTCAAATCCTTACGATGCAAAGGGTCTTCTTATAAGTGCAATTGAAGATGGAAATCCCGTTATCTTCTTAGAACATATTAAGCTTTATCGCTATGAAAAAATGGAAGTTCCAGAGGACTATTATAAAGTTCCTATAGGTAAGGCAAGAATTATAAAGGAAGGTTCTGATTTAACAATTATAAGTTATGGATGGGGTGTTATTTTGGCAAGAGAGTATGCTAAAATTTCAAATTATGATGTTGAAATTATAGATTTAAGAACAATTTCTCCCTTAGATGAAAATTTAATTTTTGAAAGTGTTAAGAAAACGGGTAGGGTAGTTATCGTTTCTGAAACTCATAAAACTATGTCAATAGCAAGTGAAATATCATCTAGAATATCTGAAAATATTATAGAATTCCTTTATGCACCTATTTTAAAAGTTTGTTCTATGGATATTCCTTATCCACCATCAATTCTTGAAGAAGATTATTTACCCAATTTAGAGAAGTTAAAAACTGCTTGCGATTATATTATGAAGTTTTAAGAGTTTTTATTTATATTACTACTACCTCCTTGAATACTCCATAAACACTCTTTAAAGTTTCCATGATTTCTTGTTCGGTTGCATAGACTTTAACGGCATCTATTACATATGGAACAAGATTATCACCTCTTTCCGCTGCTAATTTTAGGGCTTCAAGTTTCTGTCTTACAAGGATATTATCTCTTTTTTCCTTGATTTGTTTTAAAAATTGTTTTTGTTCAATTTCAATTTTAGGATCAATTTTAAATTTTGGAGGTTCTATAACTTCATTTTCATCAATAAATTCATTAACACCAACAATAATAAAGTCTTTTTCTTCAACTCTTTTTTGGAATTCATATGCAGCATCCGCTATTTCTTTTTTTATATAACCATTATAGATTGCATTTATGACACCATCTAAAAATGAACCATTTCCCATTTCTAAAATTTTATTAAAGTATTCATATGCTTGTCTTTCTATTTCATTCGTTAATGCTTCTACAAAATAGCTTCCCGCTAGTGGATCAATTGTATTTATAACACCTGATTCATAAGCTATAATTTGTTGTGTTCTTAAAGCAATTGTAACTGCTTCTTCACTTGGAAGTTGAAGGGCTTCATCATAAGAGTTTGTATGGAGACTTTGGGTTCCACCTAAAACTGCTGCTAATGCTTCAATTGTTGTTCTTATTATATTATTTAATGGTTGTTGAGCGGTTAGAGAGCATCCAGCTGTTTGGGTATGGAACCTTAGCATCAAGCTTTGAGGGTTTTTTGCTTTGTATCTATTTTTCATTTCTCTTGCCCATATTCTTCTTGCTGCTCTGAATTTAGCAATTTCTTCAAAGAAATCTATGTGAGAATTAAAGAAGAATGATATTCTTGGAGCAAAGCTATCTACATCTAAACCTCTTCTTATTCCTGCTTCTACATATGCAAAACCATCTGCAAGTGTAAATGCTAATTCTTGAACAGCAGTAGAACCTGCTTCTCTTATGTGATAACCAGAAACTGATATTGTATTGAATTTTGGTGTATGTTGGCTTGAAAATTCCATAATATCAACAATTAATTTTATTGATGGTTCAGGAGGAAATATAAATTCATTTTGGGCATGGTATTCTTTTAAAATATCATTTTGTAATGTTCCTCTTATTTTTTCAAGTGGAACACCCTGCTTTTCAGCAAGAGCAACATAAAGAGCATATATGAAAATTGCTGGTGAATTTATTGTGAAAGATGTTGAAACCTCACCTAAATTTATACCATCAAATAGAACTTCAAAATCAGCAAGTGTATCAATTGCTACTCCTTCTCTTCCAACTTCTCCTTCTGACCTTGGGTCATCTGAGTCATAACCCATTAATGTTGGCATATCAAATGCTGTTGAAAGGCCTGTTTGACCTTGTTTTATTAAAAACTTAAATCTTTCGTTAGTGTCTTTTGCTCTACCAAATCCTGCAAACATTCTCATAGTCCAAATTTTTCCTCTGTACATATTATAATAAACGCCTCTTGTATAAGGATATTCACCAGGAAATCCAAGGTCTTCTAAATAGTTTAAATTTTCTATATCTTTTGGTGTGTATAGGTCTTTTATAGGAATACCAGATATTGTTCTATATGAAGGTCTTGTTATGTCCTGATATTTTTTTCTTTTTTCAAGCCACTCATTAAATTTTTTTTCAAAGTTCCTATCAGTCATAATTTAAATTTTAAAGGATAATAAATTCGGCATATTTAAGCCTTAAAATTTTCGTATGTTGTTTTTAGTTTTTAGTCAGTTTATGGTTCTTGATGGAGGTACATTAGAAGAGGATAATCAAATTTGTAAGGATGAATTTACTAAATTTTCAGGTTCATTTCCTGAGGAGATATTTTCAAATGGTTTTGAGTTTGATGTTTTAAATTATTTCAAAGTTGAAAGTTGGGATAAAATTAAAAAAAGTATTTTTTTAAAGGCAAATGACAATAAGTTTTTAAGAATCATAAAATCAGACGAAATGGAAGTTTATATTGATCCTGAAAGCAGAATGAAATTTCAAAATGATAGCTTAGTTATTTTCCTTTTCACAAGATATTTAGCTGTTAAATACCTAAAAGATCATGTTTGCATATATTCATTTAGACCAAAAAAGGAGATTAAAAAATGATGTTGTTTTTAGTTTTTGAGATAAATATAAATAACTTGAATGGTGGAAAACTTGATAAAAACAATTCTATCTGTTTAAATGAATTTAAAAATGTTAAAAATTTCATTTTAACTGAAAGTGGAATTGAAGAACCAAAAATTTTAGATATTAAGAATTTTAAAATTCAGAATTTTGTTTTTTTAATGAAAGATTTAAAATATAAGCTCTCGGCTGATGGATGGACATTTGTTTTAGGCTATAAAAATAACTATTTTTTTGTAGATCATACAAGCAAAGCAAAAACAATTTTTAATAATTCAAAATTTGATTATTTTTCAAAAGTTATTGTTGCTCGCTTAATAAAAGATAAAAACCTATGTATATATGAAATAGAACTAAAATGAATGTTTTGAAAATTGGTGATTGGGAGATTTATCAGTTGAATGGAGGTAAATTTGCTCTTGACGGAGGTGCAATGTTTGGTGTTGTTCCAAAAGTTATATGGGAAAAATTAATAAAACCTGATGAAAGAAATAGAATACCTATGGCAGTTCATCCATTATTAGTAAAAACAAATAAAAACATTTATTTAATTGATGTTGGAATTGGAAAAAATTGGGATGAAAAATTCAAAGATATTTATGATGTTGAAGAAGAAGATTTATTTCATAATTTAGATTTTGGACCAGAAGATGTTGATTATATTATTGCTACACACTTACATTTTGATCATATGGCAGGTTATGTAAATTATAATTTTAAGAAAGCAAAGGTAATTGTTCAATCTATGGAATGGCAAGATGCCAATTTTCCACATTTAAGAAGCAAAGCAAGTTATATTAGGGAAAGAATAGAGCCTATAAAGGAAAGATTAATTTTAGTTGAAGGTGATTATAAGATTGAGGAGGGAATATATTTAATTTTGACAGGTGGTCATACAAGAGGTCATTGTGTTGTTTTAATTGAAAAGTTCAAAAAAGGAATTATTTTTATGGCGGATTTAGTTCCAACAATTCACCATATCCATTATCCTTATGTAATGGGTTATGATTTATATCCTGTTGATAGTTTATATGCTCGTTATAAAATTTATAACTTAATTTTAAAAAACAATTATTTAATGGCTTTTGAACATGATAGAGAACCTAAAATAGGAAGTTTAATTATTGAAGATAATAAGCCGAAAGTTATCTTAGTTAATAACTTTTAAAATCTTTTTAATGAATTTTTAATGCCGTGTAGTGATTCTGAAATTATTTATTTTTCTTAAAAAATAAGGCTGCAGCTTATAAATTCCCTATCTTATGCCGAGTGCAAAGCTTCCAGAAGCCGAAAAATGTCCATTTTAAAGGTGAAGCCTTGAATACAGGGTTAGTAGGCAAAATATAATAAAATAAATAATTTCAAAATTATTGGATACAGCAGCGAATTACTACATGGTAATAAATCCTTGATAATCAACAACTTGTAAAATTTTTAAGGAAATTATTGAATTAAAGCTCCCAAAGTCAAAAGATGGGTTATTTTAAAGCTGTTCTCTTGATTTTAGAGCGGGTGGGCAAAATATAGAGATAATTATAATTCCAGAATTTTTAGATACACTACACGAATTACCAAATAGTGGATTAAAATTTTAAACTTTCTGATGGAAAAAAGGTACATAATTATAACAGGTGCAAGACAAAATAATCTTAAAAATATAAGTGTTAAAATACCAAGGGGAAAACTTGTTGTAATAACTGGTGTTTCTGGAAGTGGAAAGTCATCATTAGCATTTGATACAATTTATGCAGAGGGTCAAAGAAGATATGTTGAAAGTTTAAGCGCTTATGCAAGACAATTTTTAGGTATAATGGAAAAACCTGATGTTGATTCAATTGAGGGACTTTCACCTGCTATTGCAATTGAACAAAGAAAAATTCAAAAAAATCCAAGGTCCACAGTTGCTACAACTACTGAAATATATGATTATTTAAGACTTCTTTTTGCAAGAGTTGGAACACCTTATTGTCCTAATGATAACATTCCTTTACAAAAATGGTCAATAGATGAAATTGTAAGTAAAATTTTAACTTTTCCCTTGGGAACAAGAATTACAATTATGGCACCTGTTGTAAGAGGAAAGAAAGGAGAATATAAAAAATTATTTGAGAAGTATTTAAGAATGGGATTTAATAAATTTAGAGTAGATAGAGAAATTTATGTTGAGGAAATTCCTGAACTTGATAAAAATAAAAAGCACAACATTGATATTATAATTGATAGAATTGTTTTGAGAGAAGAAATAAAACAAAGATTATTTGAAAGTATAGAGCTTTCATTAAAAGAAGCAAATGGACTTGTCCTGATTGAATATGATGAAGGTGATGAAGTTAAAGAAATAATTTTTTCGGAGCATTTATCTTGTCCAAAATGTGAATTTTCTTTAAGTGAGCTTGAGCCAAGATTATTTTCATTTAATAGTCCCTATGGTGCTTGTCCTGAATGTCATGGACTTGGTTATAAAATTGAAATTGATCCATCATTAATAATTTCAGATGAAAATTTAAGTATATTAGAAGGAGCAATAGAACCAATTGGAGAACCAAGTTTTAGAGTTAAAGATTACTTAATGGATTTAGCGAAAATTTATAATGTTAGTTTAAAAACACCTTGGAAATTCCTTCCTGATGATTTTAAAAATGCTGTCCTATATGGAACAAATCATTACACTTATTGGGAAGGTGTAATCCCTTACCTTTATAGGAGATATAATGAAACTGATTCAGAATTTATAAAGGAAGAAATTGAAAAATATATGATTTATGTAAAATGTCCTGTTTGTAATGGAGCAAGATTAAAGAAGGAAGCACTTTGTGTTAAAATAAATGGTGTAAATATATGGGAATTTACAAAAATGAGTGTTAAAGATGCTTATAATTTTCTTGAAAATTTAACATTTGAAAATGAAAAATCAAGAATTATTGCAGAAAAAATCATTAAAGAAATAAAAAATAGATTAAAATTTTTAATTGAAGTTGGACTTGATTATTTAACATTAGATAGGACAACTGAAAGTTTATCAGGAGGAGAAGAACAAAGAGTTAGACTTGCTACACAAATAGGTTCAGGACTAACTGGTGTTATTTATATTCTTGATGAACCAAGTATAGGATTACATCCAAGAGATACTCAAAGACTTATAAATACACTAAAACAATTAAGAGATTTAGGAAATACTGTCATTGTTGTTGAGCATGATGAAAATACTATCAGACAGGCTGATTATATAATTGACCTTGGACCTTATGCGGGTGAAAATGGTGGTTATGTTGTTGCATATGGTAAGCCAAATGAATTAGAAAAATTTAAAGATAAATCATTAACTGCTAAATATCTTATTGGTGAATTATCTATTCCTATTCCAATAACAAGAAGAAAACCTTCTAAATTATTTTTAACATTATATGGAGCAAGAGGAAATAACTTAAAAAATATAAATTTAAGAATTCCACTTGGGCTTTTTGTTGTAATAACAGGTGTTTCTGGAAGCGGTAAATCATCTTTAATTATTGACACATTGTATAAAGCATTAAGAAAAGAGTTATACAAATCTAAGGAGCAACCACTTGAATATGATAGAATTGAAGGTTTAGAGTATATTGATAAAGTTATAAATGTTGATCAATCACCTATTGGTAGGACACCAAGAAGTAATCCAGCAACATATACAGGTGTATTTACAGATATTAGGGAAGTTTTTGCATTAACAAAAGAAGCAAGAGCGAGAGGTTATAATAAGGGAAGATTTTCTTTCAATAAAGAAGAAGGAAGATGCTCTGCATGTAATGGTGAAGGATATATTAAAGTTGAAATGTACTTTTTACCCGATGTTTATGTTCCATGTGAAGTTTGTAAAGGAAAACGATATAATTCTGAAACATTAGAAGTTAGATATAAAGATAAAAACATAGCAGATGTTTTGGATATGACAGTCTCATCTGCATTAAAATTCTTTGAAGATATTCCTAAAATATATAGAAAATTAAAATTGCTTGAAGATGTAGGACTTGGATATATTAAACTTGGACAACCTGCAACAACACTTTCAGGTGGTGAAGCACAAAGAATAAAATTAGCAAAGGAATTAAGTAAAGTTGATACAGGAAAGACATTATATATTCTTGATGAACCAACAACAGGATTACATTTTGACGATGTTAAAAAGTTGATAGATGTATTACAAAGACTTGTGGATAAAGGAAATACAGTTTTAGTAATTGAGCATAATTTAGATGTTATTAAATGCGCTGATTGGGTAATTGACCTTGGACCAGAAGGTGGAGAGAGTGGTGGATATATTGTAGCGGAAGGAACACCAGAAGATATTGCTAATTGTGAAAATTCTTGGACAGGTTATTATCTTAAAAGTGTCTTGGAAAAGAAGGCTATGACTTATAGAGAAGTTAAAATGTGATATAAATCATAAAAGAATTTCGTTCCATATTTATTAACCATTTTTTGAGCAAGTTCTAAATTTCCTTCAATGAGAAATTTTATTGTTTTTTCATGATAATTTGGATATAAAAATCTTTTATCCCTAAAATAAATGGCATTTAAAATTCTATAATAATCTCTTTCTAAATTTTCCATTCCTTCATTTACAGCTTCTTTGAAAATTTTTTGGAAATTTTCTTTATCTTTTAATTTTGCATAGTAAATTAAGTAATAAATGTAAATAAATGGTTTGAATAAACCCAATTTTGAGTAAGTATCTTCAAAGCTTTTAAATATATGACTTGCCTCATTGACTTTATCAATCATTAAAAATGAAAGAATAATATAAAATAATGAAATTAGTGCCTCAATATTCCAATTTTTTGATATAAAATTCTTATCAAAATTTTTTTCAATAACTTCTTCATATTTACCCATCATAACTCTTGAAAACATATCAACTTCTGAACCTTCAATCGCCCAATTTAAACTACTTTTATAATCTCCGATATTAAAAAAACCAACACTTATAATTGTCTTATAATCATAAATAACATACTTATTGCTTGTTTTTAATTTTTTATAGGATTTGATAACTCTTCTTAAAATTTCTTTTGATTTTCTAATATAACCTTTTCTTGGAAGTAAATTTAATAATGCACTAAAATAGGCTTGTCTTACTACGCCTGGAAGGTTGTTTATGATGTTTTCCTTTTGAAAGTAAAATTCAACTAAATTGTCAATTCCATAAGCTATATATTCTAATTCAAATTTTGAAAATGCCAAAAGGTAATAAGAAAGCATGAAACCTTTTCTCTTAAAAGTTCTCAAATAATGACTTATCTTTTCAATTTTATAATTAACGGGGAATTTGTCTGAAATAATGTAATCATTATAAATCAAATGAACTTTTTTATATTCAATTAGTTCATTACTTTTTATCATCTTTAATAGTTCAGCTGAATTGAAATATAGTGTTTTTCCACAAAAGTTAATATATTCAATAACATGTTTTTTTGAATAGTTTAGCAAAAATTTAAGCATTTCAACTTCTTCATCATCTAAAACTCCAAGAGAATTATCAATTGTAAGAAGTGTTAAAGCCTTTGAGACAAATTTTCTTGGAAGTTTTAAATCTTTTGAAATTTTATTTATGCTATAAGTGGGATTTCTTTCAATATAATAATAAACTTTTAAAATTTTCTCCTTTTCTTTTACAAATCCATTTTTTTGAATTTCAAAAACTTTCTTTAAATCTGCTTTTCCATTTTTGTAATAATCAAATAAAATTTTTAGTTTTGATTTAAAATCATTCATAATGCTTATTTTTGCTAATATATTACAAAAGTTCTATAAATTCTTTGCTTTTCAAATTCAAGCTCTAAGATATAAATCCCTTTTTTTAAGTTTATTTTATATTCATTGTCAAATGATTTTTTTTCATTGACTATATTTCCATTTGCTGTGTAAATTCGCAATGAATAGTTTAGTTTTTTGTTGAAAGATATTATAAGCCAACTTTCCAAAAACTTTATCCTAAAATTACTATTATTTTTTTCTTCATTAGATGATTGAATGTCCGCAAGAATTCTAATGTTAGGTCTTTTATTTGTTCTATATATATTATCATTTGGAATGGCGCCAAAATCTGTATAGCTATAACCACATAATGTATCATTATAAATTGTATATGTTGTGCTTGCATTGTAAGTATAATCATAATTATAAGGACTACCATAAAAGAAATCAATGAGTAAATTCTGCCCGTTATATGTCCAAGGTGTTGGAAAAGTGTATTCGCTCCAAGTGTTGTTTGTTAGAGGTGGACAAGAGCTATAACCAACAATTGTAGTCAAACCATTATTATCAAAACTATTTCCTATCTGATTATAATTAACTTCCTTTATTTTCAAACTACAAGGCATTAAATTGATATTATTTGTTGTCTTTACAAAAAAACCAATTGAATATATTTTTGAACCGATACTTATGCCTTTGCTTTGAATTTCAGAAGAAAGTATTAGAATTTGGTGTCTTGACCTTGAAGACCAATTACCATAGGGAGCAGGGTAGGTATAAGGATTATTGTATAAGGTATCTTCTCCAAATATAACATAACCTTGACTTGAAAAGAAATATAAAAGCATTTTTAAATTTTAAGGTATAATTTTTTGCCTTGCCTAGTAATTCTGGAATATAGAGCATTTCTTTATTTTCCAACCCACCCTATAATTAAGCCTTCGGCTTAAAAACTTCGCTCCCTTAAAACTCCCTCAATAAATCAATGGTAGGGGTTTATTGAAAAATCTAAAAAACCCTCTTAATTTCAAAGAATTTTTTCATTTTTATAAATTATTGATAATCAATAACTTAAATCATATCAGGTGGCACATTTATCACACTTTTAATTTAAAAAGTGTTTTTTAAATTGGTTAAAATTTTGAATATGAGATTTTTAATTTTTATGTTTTTAATGTTGGGATGTATGCAAACCAAAGAAATTGATGTAAGTTTTCAAGGTGTAAGTGAATTAATAGATACTGATAAGGGTGAAAACTTGCCTGAATTTTATAGAAGTAAAAATTTTATAAAAATTGAAGGTCCATTTAAAACTAATGATTATATAAAGCTAAAAGGCAGATTAATTAGTGGTGATGTTATTTTAGTTTTAGCTAGTGATTATGGAAAAACTTATTGGTCAAATTATTCGTTTATAGATGATGTTATTGCTAATGCTTTCTCTAATTTTTTAACGCAGATTTCAGGTTATGATGTTTATTTTAATCTTCAAAAAATTTTAGACATTTATAAAAAAGAATTAAATCGTTCTTTTAGAAATGTAGAAATAATCACTGCTGATAAATGCTTATCTTCTGATAGTTTCAATTTAGAATTAAGAGGGAAAGGCGATTATTATGCCATTTTTATCCCTTCTGTTGAAGTAGAAAATATAAGAGCAAGATGGAATTTCATTACTCAAAGGCTTGAGAATATTAGACTTTATGTGAGCGTTAAATCAACACAAATAAAAGGTTCTATTGAATGGAAATGATTTTTATAATTTTAAATTTAACATCAGATGAAAAATCTTATGAATTCTGTAAGAATATGTTGGAAGGTTTTGCTAATTATGATATTATTAATCATGGTAGAACAAATTTACCTTTAAGAGAAGCTTTAAAGGAATTTTTGGGTAGTGAAGCTGATCTTAGTAAAGCAACTGAATTAAGTGATTTAGATTACAAAGGTTATATAATTAGTTATCAAAATGGTTTTTATGTAATCGCTGTGGAGTTGAAAGCTAAAAATGAGACTTTTTTATGTTTTATAAAAGAGAGATATGGAAAAGATGGAAGAGGTTATGGTTTTTTAAATAAAAAGGAGGTAGCAAGATGAAAGTGAGAATATGTGGAACATATGTTGAGCTAGATGAGGTAAGGAAAGCTTTGAGAGGTTATCCAAGTCTAGAAGCTTTTATGGATGATGCTTATAGCTATGCTTTTGGTCCAACTTGGTATAACAATCCTCAACTTGTTCAAATGGCTCAATATGAATTACAGATGTTAGCAAATGCTCTTGGCTACGATGATGTGTCTAAAATTATACAAAGTTTCATAAGGTTGTTGTTTGGAAAGTAAGAGGTTATGGTTTTTTAAATAAAAAGGAGGTAGCAAGATGAAAGTGAGAATATGTGGAACATATGTTGAGCTAGATGAGGTAAGGAAAGCTTTGAGAGGTTATCCAAGTCTAGAAGCTTTTATGGATGATGCTTATAGCTATGCTTTTGGTCCAACTTGGTATAACAATCCTCAACTTGTTCAAATGGCTCAATATGAATTACAGATGTTAGCAAATGCTCTTGGCTACGATGATGTGTCTAAAATTATACAAAGTTTCATAAAATTGTTGTTTGGATGATAAAGGGTAGAAACTATGGCAATAGTAGGTCTTTTTATTAGTTTTCTTATAAACACTGGTTTGTTATGGCTTATTTCCCATATTTTCCATTGGGTTTCCTTTGCTTCCTTATCAAGTCTTATAATTACAGGTGTTTTCATAACGATATTTTCCTTTTTTCTAACTCTTTTGTTAGGTTTTAATGTAATTATAAGGATACCTCTTGAAATTCTTGGTTTATGGATGGCAGGTAAAGTAATTAGTGGTTTTCATATAGCTGGTTTTTGGCAGTTAATAGCAACTTATATAGTTATTGCTGTAATTTCTTACATAATATATTTACCTGTAATATCATCTGCGAGATAAAAAGGAGGTGAATATGTTCGATTTAAGTAGTTATAATAAAGAGAAGTTTAGAATAATAGAAAGTATAAAGAGTTATATAAGTGATTTAAAAAGATGTCAAGAGATTTCAAATTCAGTGAATTTACCTTTAAATTTTGACGAATCTATACAAAA
>CBFGJN010000037.1:0-18609 GCA_965649115.1 Caldifarciminota bacterium
TGTTTTGTCTAGTAATTCTAAAAATATAATTATTTCTATATTTTTCCCGCCCACCCTATATTTAAGCCTTCGGCTTATAAATTCCCATTCTTTTGCTTTGGGGGGCAGAGCCCCCCATTAGAACCCCCCAAAAATCAAGTAATTTATTAAAATTTTAATTAGGTTATTGACAGTCAATAACTTAACACTATTTACTAGACAAAGCACACTAAAACTACACCCTAATATGGGCATTTTAAAAATAAAGAAATGAATATAATTTCAGAATTACTAGATAAGGTAAACAAAAAAATTTTTTATCCTTTAAAATTTTCAAATATGGTGAGAATTCGTCTTCAAAGGTTTGGAAAGAAGGGAAACCCAATATATAGGATAGTTGTAGCTGAATCAAGATGGAAAAGAGATGGTAAAGTCATTGAAATTTTAGGTTATTATAATCCAAAAAGAGATTGGGACTTTAAACTTGATTTAGAAAGGTACAACGAGTGGATAAAAAAAGGAGCACAACCTACACCAAGAGTTAAGAGTATATTCAAACTTCAAATGAAAAAGGAGGTTCAGAAATGAATAACACAAAAGAGCTTCTTGAATATATAGTAAAAATGATTGTTGATAGACCAGATGAGGTTGATATAAGAGAAATTCCTGGTGAAAGAGTGGTAATATATGAAGTTAGAGTAAGTAAAGAAGATGTAGGTAAGGTCATAGGAAAACAAGGAAGAACTGCTAAGGCTATAAGGACAATTCTTGCTGCTGTTTCTCTTAAAAGAGGTAAAAAGGTTGTTGTAGAAATCCTTGAATAGGTACCCTGTTGCTAAAATTCTAAAAGCATTTGGATTGAGGGGGGAGTTAAAAATAAAAATCTACTTCTCCCCTCCTTCCTACTTTAAAAATTATAATAGTGTTTTCATAAATGATAAAGAATTAGGGTTTATTGAATTTAAAATTGAAAAGTTTAAAATTCTTTTTGATAATTTTGCTTTGATAAAGTTTGAAAAACTTGATAGCAGAAATGATGCTGAAAAATTAAGAGGTAAAGAAATTTTTATTTATCAAGATATGCTTCCTCCAAAAAATGAAGGAGAATACTATGTTTTTGAACTTGAAGGACTAAGTGTTTATTACAATGAAAAGAAAATTGGTTTTATAAAAGATATATTAACTAAAAACGAATATACGATTTTTAAGATAAAAACTGAAAATGATGAAATTTTTATTCCATTTAATAAGCACTTTATAGAAAAAATTGATTTAGAAAATAAGGTTTGCATATTAAAGAAAATTGATGAGACAATTATCAATAGTTGATTTTATAATTTACACTGTTTTAATTTGGTTTATTATATCACTTTTAGCTTCAATTTATTCACTCTATAAAGTTCAAAAACAAATTAAAATTTTAGAAAATGAAATTGAAAAATACAAAATTGGATATATTATTTATAATTCAAAAAGTGCACAATTAAACCAACAGAAACAATAACTGCGGTTTCACTTCTCAATATAAAATTACCAAGAGAAAAGTCAGAAAATCCATTCAATTTTAAATAGTTTTCTTCCTCATCAGAGAAACCACCTTCTGGACCTATTAAAATTATAACATTATCTGTTTTACCAAAACTAAATAAATTTTTATTTGACTTTGGATTAGCAAATAACCTTAAAGAATAATCTTTTGAAATTTGAACAACTTCTTCTAAGGTTTTAATATCATGTAATTTTGGAATAATTTGTCTATGACTTTGTTTACAAGCATTTAAAATTATTCTTTCCCATCTTTCCTTTTTTTCTTTAAGTTTTACAACACTATACTTTGTTATAACGGGATATATTTCTTTAACACCAATTTCAACAACCTTTTCAAGTATCAATTCAAATTTTTCTCTTTTGATTAAGGCAGGAGCAACAGCTACATTGAAATTATATTCCTTATTTTCAATTTTTTGTATTTTTTTTATCTTTGCTTTATCCTTTTGAATTTCAATAATTTCACAAAGATATTCATTTGATTTACCATCAAAAACCAAAATTTTATCTCCAATTTTATGCCTTAAAACATTATAGAGATGATGAAATTCTTCATCTTTAATAAATTCAAAATCATCCGAAAAAAATCTATCAATCCTCATTTATTGTCCATAAAACAAAAGCTATTACGAATGCATTATATCTCAAAACCTTATATCTATCCTCCCCAACCGAATGTCCTGCATTTTCCTCAAATTTTACTAAAATTATACTATTTGATTTATTATTTTCTCTTAATTTTGCTACCCATTTTAGTGGTTCCCAATATCTTACTCTTGGGTCATTAAATCCACAAGTTGCTAAAACATTAGGATAACTTTTTTCCGTTATATTATCATAAGGAGAATAACTTTTTATATAATAATAAAATTCTTCAATTTCGGGATTTCCCCATTCGTCATACTCCAAAATTGTTAAAGGTAATGAAGGATCAAGCATAGTATTTAAAACATCTACAAATGGAACATGAGCAATAGCTGTTTTAAATAATTCTGGTCTCTCATTTATACAACCACCTACAAGTATCCCACCAGCACTTGCCCCCTCAATAATAATTTTACCTTTTGATGTCCATTTATTTTCTATTAAAAATTCACAAGCTTTTATAAAATCATCAATTGTCCTTTTTTTATTTAGTAATTTACCTTGTTCGTACCATTCCTCACCCCTCTCTCCACCTCCCCTAACATGAATAATAGCATAAATAATTCCCCTATCCAAGATACTCAATCTTTCCACTTTAAAATAAGGTAAAATTGAATAACCATAAGCTCCATATCCATAAGCCCAAAGAAAATTACTTCCATCTTTCCTTAATAAGTCTTTTCTATAAGCAATTGTTATAGGTATATCATCAGCAAAAATTCTTTTCATTTCGTAAATTTCCTTATTGAAATTGTTAATTTTAGTTTGCTTCCTTAAAATTAAGTTTTTATTTTTAATGTCATAATCGTAAATTGTCTTAGGTTGAATTAATGTTTGATATTCAATTCTTAAAAAGTCAGTTTCATATTCATAATTATCTGAAAATTCAATATAATATGCAGGGTCTGGAAATTCAATATAATGAGAATTGTTATTATCAAATTCAATAATTTCAATTCTTTCAATTGCTTTTTCTTTATCAAGCTCATAAATCGCTATAAAGTCTTTAAAAATTTCAAAGCTTTCAATTTTTATATGATCTCTTGCTTTAAGAAAAATTTCAAAATTTTCAAAATTATCAATAGGACACTTATAAATTTCAAAGTTTTTATTAAATTCATTTGTCAAAATATAAAATTCTCCACCTCTATGTTCAAGAAAATATCTTATACCCTTTTTTCTTTCCTTGAAAAGCTTTAAATTAAAGTTTTTATCAACTATCCAAACTTCTGTTGTATCAAGTGAATGAAGAACAATAAATAAGAAATTTTGGTCTTTTGATTTTATTAGGTCTATATTAAACGCTTTGTCGTTTTCTGTAAAAAATTCTTCAATTTCTAAGTTTATTGGATTTAATTTCAAAACTTTATAAGGTCTTAATATTTCATCAGTAATTGTAAAGAATAAATATCCTTTGAACCATTCAAATGAATTGAATGTTTTTTCAGAGATGAATTTAATATCATTTTTTCTTATGTCTTTTAAAAACAATTTAAAGTTTTCCGAGCCTTCTGTATCATAGTTAAATGCTAAAAAATTACCCTCATAATCAAATTTTATGTTTCCAACATCAAAATAATTATAATTTTTAGCTATTTCATTAAAGTCAATTAAAATTTCTTCTTTTGAACCATCTGTTCTATAATATGCTTTATAAGATTTTCCTTTAAAGGTTTTATAAAAATAGAAATAATTTCCATATTTAAATGGATAAGAAGTATCTTCTTCTTCAATTCTACTTAAAAATTCATTATAAAGTTCCTCTTCAATGTGTTTGAAGTTTTTTGAAATTTTTTCTAAGAATTTTTTTTCTTCTTGGAGATATTCAATTAGCCTCGGGTCATTTCTGTCTCTCATCCAATAATAATAATCTACAATTTCATCGTTGTGCTTTCTTATAACATAAGGAACTTTTGGGGGTTTAGGAAAATCTGACATAATAAAATTTTATAGTTCTATAATAACTTTTCCATTTTCAATAATAGTGCTTTTAATCTCAATATCTTCAATATATTGCGAGATATCTATTTCAAGAATTTTATTTTCAAATTTTATACCTTTTTGGTTTATATTTGGCAAAAAATTGCTAAATAATCCTTCAACTAAGAACTTAATTTTAGAACCCGTCAATTCTAGTGGTTCTAATTTAAAATTAAAAGGAATAAATAAATAATTCCCCTTTACATTTATAAAATTTTTTTCAATTTCAACTTTTAAATTACTTACATTTTGAACTTTTATAATTTTTGGCAAAATTTTATTTAAAAATTCCTCATTTAACTCAATTTTCATATTGAGAATTTTAAAGGTTTAAGGCTGTTTTGTCTAACTTATAAAGAATTTTTTGAAATTATAGATTTATTGGGGGCAAAGTTTAAAGACTCTGCTATTTCAGGGTGGGTGGGAAAATATAGAAACAAAGATATTTTCAGAATTATTAGACAAGGCAAAAATACTACTTTAAAATTTTCAACATATGCTTTACGAATATGTTAATGCTCGTGTAAGTAGCAGAAGCTCAAAATTACTTCCATTAACTATATTTAATGAACTTTTAAACTACAAGTCTCTAAAAAGTCTAATTGATTATCTAAAAGGGACATGGTATAATGAATATATATCAAGAATCAGAGATGAAAGTCTTGATAGTTTTTTAGATGTTCTCAAACAAGCATTTTCAGATGAAATTGAAAAAGTTGTTAAATTTTCAGGAAAAGAAATCGGGAGAATTTTAAAGGCTTATCTTTCAAGGTGGGATTTATATAATATACTAACAATTATAAGAGGAAAATTTAGTAAATTCAAAAATGAAGAGATACTTGAAGGGATTATGCCATTTGGAACTATAACAAAATTAGAATTAAATGAATTATTAAGTGTTAATGAGGCATATGAGGTCTTGGATAAACTTGCTTCAATGGGAATAAAATTACCCTTTGAAATAAGCACTCAGCTAAATAAGTTATTAAGGGAAGGTGATTTAAGAAGTGCAGAATTTTACCTTTACAAAGAATTTTATAGAAAGGTTTTATTATCGCTCTCAGATGTAGAAGGTATTGAACCTCTCAAAAGAATTATTGGTTTTCATATTGATTTGAGAAACATTATTTCAATTTTGTTATTATTAAGTGAAGGTGTAAAAATTCCTAAAATTGAGTTTATTGGAGGTGGGAATTTAAAGAAGGAAGAGTTAGAAAAGTTAGCAAATTCCGAAAATTATGAAGAAGCCTTAAATTTCCTTAAAGGAACAATATATGGAGAAGTTATAAAAGATGAGAAAGATTTAGTAAAAATTGAAAGAAAAATTGAAAACTATATCTATAAATACACTTATCATTTGAAAAAGACTAATTTTCTTGATATTGGACCAATTCTTTCCTATGTTTCAAGATTAGAAGTAGAAATAATGAATTTAAGAATTATAGCCATTTCCATAGAAAGAGAAATTCCAAGAGATGAAACAGAAAATTATTTAATTTGGTTGGTTTAATTGCTAATCCAAAAGCTGGAAATGGAAAGGCAATTGAAGTTCTATCAAAATTTGAAAATTTATTATTAAAAAATAAACTTGAACATATTCTTGTATTTACAAAAGAAAATTTAGACAAGGTTATAAGCGAATTTGAAGAAAACAATATAAAACATATAATTATCTTTGGAGGTGATGGAACAGTTAATAGTGTGGCAAGAAGAGTTCTATATAAGGATATTGGAATAATTGTTGTTCCTGGTGGAAGTGGTAATGATTTTTCAAGAAGTAATTGGAAAGATATGGAATTTCAAAAGCTTATTTTTTCATTAAAAGAAAATAAAATATATTATGAATTTGTTGATGTAGGATATATTGAAGAATTGGATATTTATTTTTTTAATTCTTTTGGAATAGGAATAGCAGGGAATGTAGCAAGAAATGTAAAATTCTTAAAAAATTACAAAATTTCAACAGTGAAAAGTTTAGCTTTTGATTATAAAATTTTTCAAATAAAAGTTAATGAAATTTATAATGGAAAGGCAATTTCTTTTCATATTGGAATAAATAAAATTGAGGGACATGGTATTAAGATGTTTCCAAATGCCAAGAATAATGATAACTTATTGGATTTTGTAATTTTTAAAGATGTTCCTTATTTTCAAACATTTTTTAAAATTTTAAAAGTCCTAAAAGGGGAGCATATTTCTGATAATTATGTAATTTATAATCAATCTAATAGGATTTGTTTTGAATTGGATAGACAACTTTATGGACATTACGATGGGGAAGTTTTTAAAATAAATAAAGGAAGCTATAATGTTATTTGTTTAAATAAGGCTCTTAAAATTATAAAATGGAATTAGTTTTTTTAACTATTACTTTTCTTGCTTTGAGTGTAATTTTTTATTTTTTGAAACTTCCCTTAATTTTATCGTACATTCTTGCCGGTGCTTTTTCATATCAATTTTTTCAGTTTAATAATGAAACTGTTGAAATAATTAATAATTTAGCAATATCAATAGTTTTATTCTTTATAGGTTTTGAATTTTCTTATAGTAAAATAAAGAACTACATAAATCAAGGAATTTTCAATTTCCTTATCACATTTTTTATTATTGTTTTGTTTGGATTTTCTTTTTCTTACTATATTTCAAAAAGCATCATTGATAGTTTGATTTTCTCTTTTCTTATATTCCCAAGTTCATCAATTATAGTTATAAAAATTCTTCAAAAAACAAACAGATTAGTAAATGTTGAAGTTCCATTTATTATTATTTTTCTTGTTTTTGAAGATATTGTTATTCCGCTGTTAATAGGAATTTTAATTAGTAAATCATTTTTTTCAATAATTTACATACCAATTTTGATTGTTTCAATTTTAATAAATTTGAAATTCAAAACAAGAATTAAAAATTTTTTAAAGTTTCTCATAAGTTTAGATAGGGAGCTTTTTATAATTTTTTTATTTTCAATTATCTTTATTTTTAATGCTCTTTTAAATTCACCAATTGGTTCTTTCTTTTTAGGAATAGTTGTTTCTGAAACTTATGAGGAATACTTTGAAAATGAACTTTCCTTATTAAGAGAAATTATTATTATTATTTTCTTCTTCGTTTTTGGAAATCACTTGGCATCAATTTTAAAGTTTTTAGAAATTAAAAGCACAATTATTGGACTTGGTTTATTTTTAATTATTTCAATTCTAAAATCTATTTATTTTGTTCATTTTAGTGATTTTAAGACATATATTAGGTCATCTCTAACAATTTTACCAAAAGGTGAGTTTTCAATATACTTAGCATATTTCTTATCAAATTATGAAATTAAAGCAATTTCAATTTCTTTCATTGTTATTTCAATTGTTTTGGGTTCAATAATATCCTTCTATTCAAAAAATATAAAATAAAAAATGCTGTTATTAATTGCTTTGTCCAATAAATAGTGCTAATTGCTTGACTACCAACAACTTGTGAAAATTTATTAGAAGTTTTTGCCCCCATAGCAAAAGAAAGGGTATTTACAAGCCGAAGGCTCATTTTCAGGTTGGATGGGCAAAATAAGAAAAATAAATACTTTCAGAATTACTAGACAAAGCAAACATACTTTGCTTTGTCCAATAAATGGTGTTAAGTCCTTGATAATCAATAACTTATAAAATTTTTAAGGAAATTATTTATTTTTCGGGGGGATTGTAGGGGGGCGAAGCCCCCCAAGGCATAAAAATGGGTATTTAAAAGCCGAAGGCTTGGATTTAGGGGGGGGGTGGGAAAAATATAGAAATAATCTTATTTTCAGAATTATTGGACAAAGCAATTTTTTTATCCCTTAAAATTATAAAATATGTTTTTATTAACCTTAACATTTGAAAGGATACTTGTTCCTATGGATGATGCTCAAACAAATCACTTAAAAGCTTATGGTCTTGCTTATTGGTCAGTAAAGAATGGCTTTAAAACATGGTGGATATTGAATTATAGAGGAGGAAGTTTTATGATGGAATTTAATAAAGATATTTTAGTAAAAGCAAGTAAAATGGGTGTTTATGTTGAAAACTTAAATCAAAGTGATATTTCAGAAATTTATTCAATTGTTGAAAAGAAAAATATGGAAATTGTTGAACTTGTTAGAGCTCCAAAAGTAGCGGTTTATGCACCACCCTATAATAGACCATGGGATGATGCTGTAGAACTTGCCTTAAATTATGCTGAAATTCCTTATGATAGAATTTGGGATGAAGAAATTTTAAATGGAAAGGTTATGGAGTACGATTGGTTACATTTACACCATGAAGATTTTACAGGAATGCTTGGTAAATTTTGGGCAAGCTATCAGTTTACAGATTGGTATCAAAATATGGAGAAAATAAATTTACAAATGGCAAAAAAATTTGGCTTTAAAGATATTCCATCACTTAAAAAAGCAGTTTCAAAAAAAATTAGAGATTTTGTTGCAAGTGGTAAATTTCTTTTTGCTATGTGTGCTGCTCCAATTACTTTGGATATAGCATTAGCAAGCCAAAATGTTGATATTGCAGATGTTCCTTTTGATGGAACACCACCTGAACCAAACTATAATAATAAATTAGATTATTCTCAAACATTTGCTTTCAAGGACTTTAAAGTGATTTCTGACCCTTACATTTATGAGCATTCTGATATAGACATAACAAGAGAAGCAGCTTTGAGAGGTCCTGATAATTATTTTGAATTATTTGAATTTTCTGCAAAGTTTGATATAATACCTACAATTTTAACCCAAGATCATACATCAACTATAAGGGAATTCCTCGGGCAAGATACGGGATTTAAAAGAGATAAAATTAAGGATAATGTTATAATTCTTGCTGATGTTCCTGGAACTGATGAAGTTAAGTACATTTATGGAACTTATGGTAAAGGGTTCTTTTCATTTCTTGGAGGACATGACCCCGAGGATTATCAACATTTCGTAGGAGAACCTCCTACTGATTTATCAAAATTCCCCAATTCACCAGGTTATAGACTAATTTTAAATAATGTTTTACTTCCTTCTACAAAAAGAAAACCTTTAAAAACATGAAAGTTATATCATTTGATTGTTATGGAACAATTGTAGATTGGGAAAAGGGTATAATAAGTTCTTTAAGACCAATTTTTGAGAAATATGAGGTTGATATAACAGATGATGAAATACTTGAAATTTATTCAATTATTGAAAGTAGGCTTGAAAAAAATTATATTCCTTACAAAGAAATTTTGAGGAAAATTGTGATAAAATTTTCGGATTATTTTGATTTTGATCTTGAAAAAGGTGAAGAAAATGCTTTATTAGACAATTGGGCTAATTTTGAATTATTTGAAGATGTTAATGAAACTCTTAAAGAAATTAAAAAAAGAGGATATAAAATTGCCATTATTTCAAATGTTGATAATGATTTATTTGAATTAACAAAAAAGAAATTTGAATTTGAAATTGATTATCTTATAACTTCACAAATGGTTAAGGCTTATAAACCCTCAAAAATTATATTTGAATATGCATTAAATGTCTTTAATTCAAAAAAGGATGAAATTTTACATACTGCTCAAAGTTATTATCACGATATTATTCCTGCAAAAGAATTAGGAATTAAGACTGCACATATAAGAAGAAGAGGATTTGGTGCCACACCAAGAGTTGAAATTGTTAATTCAGATTATGAATTTGAAAATTTAAGAGAAATACTTTCTATACTATAAATAACTTCTTAAATAGAGCTTTTGACCAAATCTATCAATCGTAATATCAATATATCTCTTTGATTTTACTATTTCAAAAGCTTTTTCAAAATCACTTTTATTATTAACATCAATACCATTCATTTTCAGAATAACATCACCTTTGTTTATCCCAATATATTCAGCTAAACTATTTTGGAAAACTTCAAGGACTAAAATACCTTTTGTTGTTTTTAATGAGAATTTTTGTGCAATTAATGGGTTATTTGTTGTCCATTTTATTCCGAAATCACTTTTGTACTCTTGATAATTTACTTCCTTTGGTTTTAATTCAAAATGATAAATTTTTCCATTTCTAAATAATTCAATTTTTAAAATATCATCTGGAACTAAAAAATAAGTTAAATTATGCCAATCACCAACATTTTTAATTTCTTTACCATTTACTTTAAGAATAATATCCCCCTCTTTAATTTGGCTATCATAAGAACTACTAACTAAAACACCTAAATTACCATTATAACCAAGTGCCTTTTTAATTTCATTATTTAAGGGTTGGACATCAATTCCAATAAAAGCTTCCCTTAACTTACCAAATTTTATAACTTCATTAAAGAATTTTTTAACAGTGTTTATTGGTATTGCAAAACCTATACCTTCAAACCCTCCTGATTGCGAGAAAATAAATGTATTAACTCCTATAACCTCACCTTTTACATTAACTAATGCGCCACCACTATTTCCAGGATTTATTGCAGCATCGGTTTGAATCATATTTCTATATTCTCTTTCTCCTCTACCTTTAACTGATCTTCCAATAGCACTTATAATACCAGCAGTAATCGTTGGTTCTGTATTTTCTAAATAGAATGCAAGTGGATTACCAATTGCAATAGCCCATTCTCCTACCATTAATTCATCAGAATTTCCAAGTTTAGCATATGGAAAATCTTTTCTATTTGAATTGATTTTAAGTAAAGCCAAATCTAATTTTGAATCTTTATAAATTAACTTTGCACTAAATTGTTCTGAATTAGGAAATGTTATTAGAATTGAATCAGGATTATCACCAATAACATGTTCATTAGTTATAATATAACCATCAGGTGTAATAACAATACCAGAACCAAGTGATTGAACTGTTCTTATACTATAACTTGGAGGAATAATTTCCTTCCAAAAAGGGTCTAAAAATGGAGGATATTCTTCCACTACTTCTTTTGTTAAAACTGTTATAGAAACAATACTTGGCGCTGCCAATTGACTTGCATAAACAATAGCATTAGCTCTTGTGCTATCTATATATCTATTTAAGAGAAATTTATCATTTTCTAATGAATAACCTTTTGAATTACAAGCAATTAAAAATAAAAAAATTAGCTTTCTCATTCTATATATTCTTCAATAATTTGAGACTTCATCTCTTCAAAAAGTTTCGGAGCTTTCTTATAAATTACATTTAAAGTTCCAACCCTATAACAATTTGGACATTCAATATAGAAGCTATTAAATTCTTTATTACAACTACTACATTTATAAAAATTGAGGTTTTTAGAAATGTTTAAAATTTCTTTGATAACTTGTTCATCTTTAATAATCTCATAAACTCTTGAAAGGAGAGATATATTTGAAAGAAAAATTTCCTTATTTTCATAAAAATAATCTCTTGCCTTTTCAAATTCTCCCATATTGTACAAAATTCTAATATAATCCAGTTTTGCAATTGGATTTTCAAGATTTTTGAGAAATTCTAAAAATTCATTATAATTTCCGACTTCAAAATATGCTTCTTTAAGCTCATCTTTAATATAACTATATAAATTTGGAGACTTCAATAATCCATCTTTAAATAAGTCAATAGCAGTTTTTAAATTTCCATTATAAAATTGATAAGTACCTCTTGCTAATACTAAAAATCCATTTTCATATATCTTACTTGCTTCTGCTATAAGTTTTTTACCAATTTCAAGCTCTCCATTTCTTATAGCTGATATTGAAAGCTTTGATAATATATTTGAAAATTGTTCTTTTTCTAAATTATTTATAATTTTTTTATAGTAATAAGCGGAATTTTTGTAGTCTTTAAGTTGTTCGTAAAATTTAGCAATTAGAAAATAATAGTTTTTGTCATTAATTTTGTGTTCTAATAAAAATTCTAAACCTTCTTTTATTTTATTTAGTTTTAAATACAATTCTCCAACTAAAATAATTGCTCTATTTCTAATAGTTTCATCAATATAAGCACCAACAATTAACGACCTTGAAAGTCTTAAAGCTTTTTCAATTCTTCCAACATCTATATATAAAAATGCTAAATGCAAGTATATGTAGTATTTATCACTTATTCTTGCAATTTTAACTTCCTCTTTTAGCAAATCAATAGCAACATTAACAGGATTTTTTAGAATCTCATCAACTTTTTTTATAATTTCTTTGCTTGGTGTAAATTTTGGGGTATAAATTTCTCTAATATAGCCAAATAAGAAAAATAAAATTATTAAAAGTATAGCAATGTAAATCCAAATCATGTTTCTTCTTCTATTAAAAATTTTCTTAATTCATCAAGTTCATTTTCAAGGTGTTTAATTTTTCTTTCTTTATTATTAAGCTGAATTTTTGCTCTTGTAATTTCAATTAGACCAATTACGGAAGAAGAAGCAAATCCAAATATAAATGAAATTAAAATTATTACCCAAAGTGGAACACTTTCATAAGCACTTCCAAAAATGCGGAAATTTATTCTAATCTCACTATTTTCTAATAAAAAATAAAAAAGCATTGAGGACAAAATTAGAACAATTACAAAACGAAGGAATGTCATATATTGAAAATTTTAAAGCATAATAATAGATTTTTTGGTATGTCTAGTAATTCTAAAATATAGATTATTTCTAATTTCTCCCACCCACCCTATGATTAAGCCTTAGACTTAAAAATCTCTACTCTTATGTCTTGGGGGCTTCGCCCCCTATTAACCCCACAATAAATAAGTTATTGAAAATCAATAACTTGACATTAATTATTGGACAAAGCATATACCCTGTGTTTTCTTTTTTCTTTTGGGAGCTAAATAAAGATTTTTGGTATTTGGCAAATAGCAGTTTGAAGAGGAGAAAAAAAAGAAATTTTGTTTAGAATTTGTTAAGAATCATTTTTATAATTTAAAGTATGTATTCCAAAATATCATCTGCTAATGTGATTGGGGTTGATGGGTTTTTGGTAGATGTTGAGGTTGATTTATCAAATGGACTTCCCTCAGTTATACTTGTTGGTCTTGCTGAGACAAGTGTTAAAGAATCAAGAGAAAGGGTAATATCTGCTATAAAAAATTGTGGTTTTACAATTCCTTCTAAAAAAATTAGAATAAATTTAGCACCTGCTGATATGAGGAAGGAAGGTTCTTTATTTGATTTACCTATCGCTATTGGTATTCTTTCTGCTCTTGGTTATATGGATTATAGTGAATTTTATAAAAAATATATAATAATTGGTGAGTTATCTTTGGATGGTAAGTTGAGAAAAATTAGAGGTGCATTGCCAATTTGTTTAATGGCAAAAGAATTAGGATTTGAAGGTGTTATTCTTCCTTATGATAATAGATATGAAGGAAGTATGGTAGATGATTTGAAAATTTATCCATTTGATAATTTGTTGGATGTTGTTAAGTTTTTAAGAAATGAGTTATTTGTCAAACCTTTTGATGAGAAAAAGGAAAATTTCATTCAAAACTATGATTTAGATATTAGTGATATTAGGGGGCAGTGGGCTGTTAAAAGAGCAATTGAAATAGCAGTTGCAGGAGGACACAATCTTCTCATGCTCGGACCTCCTGGTAGTGGTAAAACTATGTTTGCTAAAAGAATTCCTACCTTACTGCCCCCCCTAACAAAAGAAGAAGCTCTTGAAACTACAAAAATATATTCTATTGCTGGCATTTTAAATGGTAGTATAATAAATCAGAGACCTTTTAGAAACCCTCATCATTCAATATCAGATGTTGGACTAATAGGTGGTGGAACGCACTTTCAACCAGGTGAAGTTTCATTAGCTCATAATGGTGTTTTATTTCTGGATGAATTACCTGAATTTTCAAGAAAAACACTAGAAGTTTTGAGGCAACCTCTTGAAGATGGTTATGTTGTTATTTCAAGGGCAAATTATAAAGTTAAAATTCCTTCAAGATTTATGCTTGTTTGTGCGATGAATCCTTGTCCCTGTGGTTATTTTGGTTATGGAAATTGTAAATGCACTGTAAATCAAATAAAACAATATCAAAATAAAATTTCAGGACCACTTTTAGATAGAATTGATATCCATATTGAAGTTCCTAATGTTCCTTATGAGGAATTAAGATATAAGGATGGCGGTGATAGTTCAGTAATCATCAGAGAAAGAGTTTTAAAGGCAAGAGAAATTCAGGAAAAACGATTTAAAAATTTAAATATAAAGACAAATAGTCAAATGAGTGAAAAAGAAATAACAAAATTCTGTAAATTGGATATAAAAGCAGAAGAATTTCTATTAAGTATTTCAAAAAAATTTAATTTTTCAGCAAGAGCAATACATAAAATTATAAAAGTAAGTAGAACAATTGCAGATTTATCATCATCAAATGAAATTAAAATTGAGCATATAGCAGAAGCTGTGAGTTATAGAGTCTTAGATAAACTAAATGGTAGTTTTTAGTAGGAGAAATTTTTTTAAGGAGGAATAGTTTCAAGGCTTTGACTTATAAATGATTTATAAAAAATTTTTTGAAATTATAATTTTTATAGGGGGTTTATTAAAGGAGCGTTAGTTATAAGGTTCCGCCTTATTTCGTAGGGTGGGTGGGTAAAATATAGAAATAATCATATTTTTAGAATTACTAGACAAAGCAAAAAAGCTGCTTTGTCTAATAATTATTGTTAAGTGATTGATAGTCAATAACTTATAAAATTTTTAAAGAAATTATTGATTTTATGGGGGATTATTAGGGGGGCGAAGCTAAGGCGAAACCTTATTTTCAGGGTGGACGGGCAAAGAATAGAAATAATCTACATTTCAGAATTCTCAAAAAAAGCAAAACATAAGGTTTAAAATTTATAACTTGATGAAATTAATAATTGTAGAAAGCCCAAGTAAAGCAAGAACAATAAGTAAATTTTTAAAAGGTTATTTAATAAAAGCAACGCTTGGACATATTGTAGATTTACCCGAAGATGAAATGGGCATAGATTTAAAAAACTTTGAAATGTTTTTTGTTCCAATAAAAGGGAAAAATAAAATTATTAAAGAGCTAAAAAAATTCGTTAATAAATCTGAAATTGTTTATATTTCAACTGACCCTGATAGAGAAGGTGAAGCAATTGCTTATCACATAGTACAAAGAACAAAACCAAAAAATTACAAAAGAATTGAAGTTCATGCTATTATAGAAGAGGAAATAAAAAAGGCCCTTTTAAATCCAAGAGATATTGATTACAATAGAGTTTATTCACAATTTTCAAGAAGATTAATTGACAGAATTGTAGGATATTTTCTATCACCCCTTGCAAGTAAGATAATAGGTGGAAGGCTATCAGTAGGTAGAGTTCAAAGTCCCGCTTTAAGACTTATTGTTGAAAGAGAAAGAGAAATAAGGAACTTTAAACCTCAAACTTATTATCAAATACAAGTAGTATATAAAAAAGATAATTTAACTTTTATGGCAAAATTAAACAAAAATATAAAAGAAAAAGAAGAAGCAGAAAAAATTCTAAAAGAAATAGAAAAAAATGAACATATTGTTTATAAAGTTTTTGAAATTGAACAAAAAGAAAGTCCTCCTGAACCTTATAGAACCGCTACACTTCAACAGGATGCAAGTAAAATTTTAGGTATAAGTCCCGAAGAAACTATGAATATAGCACAATTTTTATATGAAAATGGATATATAACTTACCATAGAACTGATAGTGTAAAAATAAATGAAGAAATCATAAACAAAATTCGTGGATATATAAAAAATAATCTTGGAGAAGATTACTTAGCCAAAAAATTAAGAATTTTTAGAAGAAAAAAATTTTCACAAGAAGCACATGAAGCAATAAGACCTTCTATAATTAATTCAAGTAGAGAACCAAAAAATATAAACTTAACAGGAAAAGCAAAAAAAATTTACGAACTTATATGGAATAGAACGATAGCTAGTCAAATGGAAAGTGCTGTATGGAAAAAAATTAAGTACATCATAAAAGCGGGAGAGAATGAACTAATTGCAGAAGGAAAGTACATTTTATTTGAAGGATGGAGAAAAATCTATCCTAACATTGAAATGGATATTATTCCAGAATTAAATGAAAATGAGAAACTAAATAAAATAAAAGTTGAATTATTAGAAAAACAAACCCAACCTCCACCAAGATGGACAGAAAGCACACTCATTAAAATGCTTGAAAAACTTGGTATAGGAAGACCTTCAACCTATGCTCAAATTATCAAAACATTAAAGAAAAGGAATTATGTAAAGGTAAAAAATGGTGTTTTTTATCCTACGGAAATTGGGGAAAAATTAGTGGATTGGTTAAGCAAAGAATATCCATGGGTAATAGATTATAAATTTACAGCTGATATGGAAGAAAAGCTTGACCTTGTTGAAGAAGGAAAACTAAATTGGAAAGATGTCGCTTATGAAGTATATCAAAAATTAAAAGATGTTGAAAATAAAATTAAGGATAATAAACCAACCGAAAAACAAATAGAATTTGCTAAAGTTTTGTCAAAAAAATTAAATTTAGATTTAAGTGAAGATATTAAAAATGATAGAAGAAAACTTTCAAAGTGGATAAATCAAAATAAACCACCAACTGAAAAACAAATAGAATTTGCCAAAAAATTAGCAAAAGAATTAAATATAAATTTAGATGAAGAATTATTAAAAAACCAAAAAAAACTTGAAAAATGGATAAAAGAACATCTTAAACCAACAAAAAAGCAAATTGAATTACTAAATAAATTTAAAGAAGAAGGATATGAAATACCAAACGAAGCATTCATAAGTTTTCAAAATGCAAAGGAAACAATTAAAAAAATAATAACTAATAAAGCTAACGCCAAAAAGAAAACAAAATAATCATAAAAATTGTAAATTCTATTTTTTGAAACAATTTTAAACATTAACAAGCGAGAAATTGATAAAATAATTATAGAAAATAAATAAGCAAGAGCTGTTCCTTCCTTTGAATAAATTTTTGTGAAAATAAATAAAAATAAAATTGTTGAAAATGAATAAACTATGTAATTTATCAGGTTTAAATCTGTTCTTCCTTTTGCTTCTAAATAAATTTCAAAAGGTGAAAAAAATGCTCCAATTAGAACTTGAAATGACAAAATAATCAAAACATTATAACCTAAAACATAATCCTTTCCAAGTAAAGATAAAACAAACTTTCCAAAAAAAATTAAAAAAACGACGATAAAATAAACAATCAATGTATTTAAAATAAAAAATTTTCTTAATGTCTTTAAAGCTAAAATATCATAATTTTGAGCAATAAGTTTTGTAATTCTTGGAAATAATGTTGAACTAAAAGCTATGTTTAAATTCCACAGAATTGAAATAATAAAATTTGAACCTCTATAAATTCCTGCAGATAAATTATCTTTTAAGCTTCCAAGAACAATAATACCAATATTATCAGCTAAATATGAAAAAACATATCTTAAAAAACTTGGAAATGAAAATTTGAACCAATTTTTAAATTCATATTTCGGATTATATTTCAAGAATTTAAACTCATTTTTTAGATAAAATAAAGAAAAAATAAAATTAATAAATGATTTAAAAACAAGAGATAAAGTAATACCAATTTCTTTGAATGGTAAAAATATCCACCAAAATAAAAGAAAAATTAATCTAAAAACATTTGGAAAAATGTTATTTGAATTTGAAAATTCTTTATATTTTTCAAAGCCAAGAAGAAAAGAAGAAAAGTATGAAGAAAAAATCATAAAAGGAATAGAAAATGAGTAGAAAAACAAGAATTTAGAATAAGAGGAGGAATTCAAAAAACTTTTACTTATAATGTCTGAAAAAAACAAAAAATAAGACATTAAAACAACACTTAAAATCAATCCATAAATCAAAGAAACTCTTATAATTCCACTAATTTTCTCATTTTCATTAGAACCTCTATAATAAGCGATAAATCTTCTTGATGTTGAAGTTAGAAATCCAGAAAGAATAACAACATATATATTTACATAATTTACAGCAACTGAATAATTTCCAAAATCTTGTGTTGAAACCATTTTAATGACGATTATTCCACTTATAAAATTTAAAATTTGAGATAAGATATTTGAAGAAAACAAATAAAAAATGTTCCTTAACAAATGAAGAAAATTTTATAGTAAAAAAGTATTGCTTTTATAGGGGGATTATTGGGGGGCGTCAGCCCCCTGATACCGAAATAAGGGCAAGCAGAGCTGAATTACTAGACAATGCACATTTTTGATGCTTTGTCCAATAAATAATGTTAAGTTGCTCAAATTATTGATTTTACTTCTCCCCCTATGCCGAAATAGGGGTATTTATAAGGCGTAGCCTTATTTCGTAGGGTGGGTGGGCAAAAAAATATAGAAAAATAAATAGTTTTGGAATTACTAGACACAGCAAAATTTTTTTGCTTTGTCCAATAATTGTTGTTAGGTTATTGATTATCAATAACTTATAAAAATTTTAAGGAAATTATTGATTTTAGAGGGGTTTTGATGGGGGGCGAAGCCCCCTAAAGCCGAAAAATGGGC
>CBFGJN010000038.1:0-18575 GCA_965649115.1 Caldifarciminota bacterium
CCCCCTAATAATCCCCCCATTAAATCTATAATTTCTTTAAAAATTTTATAAGTTATTGATTATCAAGTGATTGAGAATAATTATTGGACAAAGCAATTCCTGTGCAATCCAATTTGAATAAGATGCTTGAATAGAATAAAATCTTTTACCACTTATATCTATTAAACCCCAATTTATACCTGCAGAAAATTGAGTATTATTATCGTCATAAAAAAATTGGGATTATAAAATTGTTTAGTTTGAATGTAATTACCTCTTGCTTTTTCAACCTCATAAAAATTTATTAAAACATCATAATTCTTCTTTTTTAAAATTTCTATACCATCTTTTAAAGTTATGATTTCAGATATTAAAATGAAAATCACTCACAAGGAACTACTTACAGCTTAAAATTTTAAAGGATAATTATCATCTACTTTTGCTGTGTCCAGTAATTCTGAAAATATAATCATTTCTATATTTTCCCACACACCCTACGAACAAGGCTTCACCTTTAAAATACCCATATTTCGGCTTTGGGGAGCTTTGAATAGTTTCAGTAAATTTTTTATAAGTTATTGATAAAGACAAAGTAATCTACTATTACCTTCTTCTGCTTTGGAGAGTTTAACCTCAATTCCAGTAAAATTTTATTAGAAATCCACCAAAATACTTGAAATTAGCCTTTAAAATTTTCAAAAGTGAAAAAATTTATATTTAACTTTTTAATTATCTTAATAATAAGCATTATTTTTTTACGACCACAAATTTTCAAAGAGGATATTAGATTATCAATGAAGACAGCTTATTATTTTCATGGATTTCCGATAACAGCGATTATCAAAACTAGTCCTATAAATGAATTAAAAGAATATGAAGTTAAAATAATACCAATAAAATCAAATATATGGATTGGTGGAATAGAGAGTGATTATGAAGCTTTCAATTTATGGGATTTAAATTTACCTAAGGATTGGACTATTTCTGGACCAGAGAATAAAGCTTGGGCTTGGATAAATCAATATGATGAAAATAATAAAAATGATTTAAAAATTAAAATTAGAGCCAAGAACTATATAAAAATTCTTTTTGGATATCATCCCACATATGGAATAGTAAAAGTAAAAATTGATAATGTTGAAAAAATTTTCAATTTATCAAGCGATAGCCCTTATGTTAAATGGGATACTATTTACACCAAAGTGCTTTCAAATTTTTCAGTATCGCCTGAAAGTAGAGAAGTTATTTTAGATAATAATTTTAGAGAAAAGTTAAATCCTAATTATTTTTAAGTTTTTTTAAACATTTTAATTGTTATTTTTTATAGTTTTATTTTTTCAGCTATTTTAACATTTTCAAAAAATTTATTTTTGAGGCATTTCTCAATAATTTTTACAATTCTTTTTATTTATTTTCTTGCTTATTTCCCAGGAATTTATAATTCAGACTCAGTGGATCAAGTTAATCAGGCAATAACAATTCATATAAATGATTGGCATACACCATTTCATACCTTAACATTTTTAATAGTTTTAAAAATTTTTAAGCATATTGGATTTTATATTTTCATTCAAATTATTTTAAGTTCAATTTTATTTGCTTGGATTACAAGTAAATTTAAAATTAAGGAAATTTTTATAGTTTTATTCTTTTTATTTCCATTAACTTCACTTTTTTTAATAACTGCTTGGAAAGATACACCTTGGACACTTTCTTTAATTTGGTTTTCATTTTTATTATATTTTTCACATAAAGAAAATAAATTTAATTTATTAGCTTTTATTATATCACTTTCTTTTATAATGCTTTTTAGATATAATGGGATTATTCTTGTTCCATTGCTTTTAGTTTTTATGATTAATTGTTTAAAGATAAAATTAAAAAAATCATAACAATATCAATACCCTTGGTTTTCATATATTTTGTTTCAAATTTCTTTTTCTATAATATCCTTAATGTTAAAAGAACATACTTCAATTACTCAAAGGATTTTCTTGTTATATCTCATTATGTTGTTAATAACTATCCATTTGATGAGAAAGATAAAAGAATTATAGAAGAAATAATGCCATTTAATAAAATTAAAGAAAGATATAATTGTTTAACAGTTAATCCATTATTTTGGGGACATCCATACCTCCATTATGATAAATATATAAAATATAGAGATGAAATTAGAAGAATTCTTTTTAAATTATTTTTTTCTGACTTTTCAACATTTTTTGAAAGTATTTTATGTTCCTCATCGTACATTTATTATCTAAATCAATCTTTTAATATCTATAGATATCATTCTAATGATTATATTGAATGGGATTTGGAGAAAGCAAAACTATTTATAAATCCTAAACTTCCACAAATTCAAAAAATTATTGAAAAAATTACAGATTTAATTTTTAATTATTTTAAAATTTTAACAACAGCAGCAATTTACTTTTATTTAGTGATATTTTTATTTTTTAAACTGAAAAATTATCGCTTAATTTTAATTCCTACGATTTTAAATACAATTATCTTCATTTTTATATCAGTTTCAAATGATTGGAGATTTTTAGCAGGAAATTACTTCATTTCAGTTTTGATAGCTTTAAAATTTATAACTTATGAAAAGAACAATAAAAGCTCCAATTAGAGGTCTTACATGTGCTAATTGTGTAAGAACTGTTAAAAGCATCATTAATTCCGAAAAAGATGTTTATTTTGTTGATGTTGATTTGGCAAGTGAATTATTAACAATTGAATTTGGAGAAAATTTTAATTTTAAAAAAATTAAAAAAGAACTTGATAGCATTGGTTATGAGATTATTGCTAAAATTTATGAAATTTATTTAGAAAATTTTGATGAAAATTTAGAAAATTATTTAAAAAATGAAAAATTAATTTTAAATTATTTTTATGATTTTCAAACAAAAACTTTAAAAATTGAAACATTAATGCAAGTTGATGAAATTATAAAAAATTTAAATAAGCTTGGATATGAGGCATATTTATTAGATGAAGGAAAAAGTTCATTTGATATTGAATATGAAAAGCGAAAAAAGGAATTAAACGATATTAAATTAAGAGCAATTTTTTCTTCAATTTTAGCATTTCCACTAATTTTACATGAATTTTCACTACCATTAAATCCAATTATTCAACTATTACTTGTAATCCCTATTCAATTTTATTTTGGTTTTTACTTTATAAAGAATGCTTTAAAGTCATTGAAATTCTTTAATTTTGACATGAATGTTTTAATTTCAATTGGAACACTATCTGCATTTTTTGGTTCATTTTTACATTTTTTAAATCCAGATATTTTCAAGCATGTTTATTTTTCAACAAGTGGTATTATTATTAGTGTTATTTTAATTGGAAAATTTTTTGAAACAAGAGCAAAATTTAAAGTTTTTGAGAATTTAAAAAATTTATATATTAAAAAGCCAAGAAAAGCAATAATTTTAGATAATGGAATTGAAAAGGAAATTGAGATTTCAAAATTAAATGAAGGTGATATTTTTATTATTAAAGAAGGAAATATGGTTGTAGCAGATGGAGAAATTATTGAAGGAGAAGGTTATTTTGATGAAAGTGCATTTAGTGGTGAATTTAAACCAGTTAGAAAAACAAAAGGTGATAGAATTTTTGAAGGAACAATTTTAAAGGAAGGCTATATTAAAGCAAAAGCAATTAGAGTAGGGAATAAAACGATATTAAATGAAATTTTAAAACTTTCAAGATATGCACAGCGAGAAAAGTCTTCTCTTGAAAATTTAGCTAATAAAATTTCATCTATTTTTACTCCAATAGTTATTTTCTTTGCTATATTTGTTTTTATATTTCAATTATTTAATGTTGGAGTTGAGAGAGCGTTATTAAGTTTTATTTCTGTTCTTGTAGTTGCTTGTCCATGTGCAATAGGAATAGCAATTCCACTTGTTGTAGCTGTTGCTATAAATAAAGGTTTAAAAAATGGTATCATTATTAAGAATTCATCAGCATTAGAGAGAGCAAATTCAATAAATGTAGTAATTTTTGACAAAACGGGAACACTTACAAAGGGAAACTTAACATTAAAAACGAAAATTCCTTATGAGCATTTAATTTATTTAGCATCAATTGAAAGATATAATGACCATCCAATTTCAAAAGCAATTTTAAGTGCTTATAATAGTAATAAATTTTATGATATTAGTAATTTTGAATATATAAAAGGGGAGGGTGTTAGAGGCATTGTAAATGGTAGAAAGGTTATTATTGGAAATAAAAAAATTTTTGAAAGGGAAGATATAAAAATAACTTATGATTTGGCATATTATATTGATGGATTTGGTATTTTTGAGATTGAATTTATTGATGAAATTAAAGAAAATGCTAAAAACTTAATAAAAATTTTGAAGAAAAATTATAGAATTATTGTTTTGAGTGGCGATAGTTATGAAAATGTTAAAAGTGTTTGTAATGAATTAGATATAGATGAATTTTATGCTAATTTAAGTCCATTTGATAAACTAAAAGTTCTTGAAGATATTAAGTCAAAAGGAAATAGGGTTTTATATATTGGAGATGGAATAAATGATGCTATTGTTCTATCAAAATCGGATTTATCAATTGCAGTTTCAAATGCTCTTGATATTGTAAAAGAAAGTGGAGATATTATTTTAGTTAAAAATGATATTGAAAACATATATAACGCAATTGAACTTTCAAAAATAGCAAGTAATAAAATGAGATGGAATTTGTTTTGGACATTTATTTATAACATTATTTTAATACCATTTGCAGGATTTTATCCACATTTTAATCCAATATGGTCTGCTTTTGCGATGGCTTTATCTGATATTTTTGTAGTTTCAAATGCTATTTATAATTGGACCTCTTCTAAAAAGTTCGTATGAATATCTCCTTTCTTAAATTTTTCATTATCTATTATTTTTAAATGTAATGGAATAATTGTCTTAATCCCTTCACCCCTTATAACGAATTCTTCTAATGCTCTTTTTAATCTTTTTATTGCCTTTTCTCTATTTTCATCCCATACGATAAGTTTGGCAATTAAAGAATCATAATATGGTGGAATTACATAACCTGAATATATATGACTATCAATTCTTATTCCAGGGCCTCCTGGTTTATGAACAAAATCAATTTTTCCAGCAGTTGGTGTAAAATTCCTTTCTGGGTCTTCTGCGGTTATCCTTGCTTCAATAGCATGACCATTAAATTTTATATCTTCCTGTTTAAATTTTAATTTTTCTCCTGCTGCTATTAATATCATTTCTTTTACAATATCAACATTTGTAATCATTTCAGTTACAGGATGCTCAACTTGAATTCTTGTGTTCATTTCAATAAAATATATATTTCCATTTTTATCCATTAAAAATTCCATTGTTCCAGCTGAATAATAACCAATCTCTTTTGCTCCCTTTACTGCTGTCTCTCCAAGCCACTTCCTTTTATTATCATCAAGCGCTGGACTTAATGCTTCCTCAATAATTTTTTGATGTCTTCTTTGAATTGAACATTCTCTCTCTCCAAGATAAACGATATTTCCATATTTATCTCCAAGCAATTGAATTTCAATATGCCTAGGTTTTTCCAAGTACTTTTCTATATAAACTCTTCCATCACCAAATGCATTTAGTGCTTCATTACTTGCAGATAAAAATGCATTTATAAATTCTTTTTCATCATTAACAAGTCTCATACCTCTTCCACCTCCACCTGCTGCCGCTTTTATAATAACAGGAAATCCTATTTCCTTTGCTATTTTTAAACCTTCATTTGGGTCTTCAATTGGATCTTCACTTCCAGGAACAACAGGCACACCAGCTTTCTTCATAATTTTTTTTGCTTGAATTTTGTCTCCCATAGCTCTTATTGCCTCAGGAGGAGGTCCTATAAATATTATATTATGGTCTCTACACATTTCAGCAAATTCTGGATTTTCTGCCAAGAAACCATATCCAGGATGAATAGCATCTGCCCCCGATATTTCACAAGCAGCAATGATACTTCTCATATTTAAATAACTATCTTTTGGAGATGGTGGTCCTATTCTAATTGCATAATCAGCAAGCATAACATGTAATGAATTTTCATCAGCTGATGAGTAAATAGCTACACTTTCTATTCCAAGTTCTTTTAGTGCATATATAATTCTAACTGCTATTTCACCTCTATTAGCAACTAAAACTCTCTTAATCATATATTATTCCCTCCTTTTTAAGTTCATTTATTAAATTTTCAATATCTTCCTTTGCTTTATTTTCACTTACATTATAAATTTCAATATATTTTTTTATCATATCTTCAATTTTTTCATTTTTTAAAATCCATTCAAATATCAAGGAAGCACTTAAATTAAGACTAATTAATTTATCATTTATAGGGTCATATATTACATATTTATCATCAACAATTTCAATCACTAAATTATCCTTTACTTTCATCTTGGTGTTATAATTCCAAGTAAAATTAAAAGTGATATTGTATTAGTTAAGAGATTTAAAAATGGAAGTAAATCTTGCCACCTAAATTCTTCTTTTAAATAAACTTTAATAATATCATCTGGCATTAATTGAAAATCATAATTTTCCTTTCTTATTAAAATTGCTTTATTATTTCTAATCAAAATAACTCTTTCTATTTTTTCATCTTGAAATTTACCACTTGAAAATAAAACAAATCTAATATCCATTCCCTTCTGATAATCAATAACAGCAGACAATTCCTTATTTGTCATAACATAAACCTTAGGAGGAATTTTATTTAATATAATAATAGATATTTTTGCAAGTGGATAAATATCTTTAATTCTTTGAGATATACTATCTTGTGCGGAAATCAAATCAATGTTAGCAAGTTTAAAATATCCAAAAGGTTGAATTAATGCATACCCATCATTATCAATTATTGTTTTTACTTGATAGTTATATCCGATGAAATCTATTTGTAAAATATCACCCACTCTTAGCGTATCTAATTGGATGATTAAAAATATCAAGTTTTAAAAGTTTAAAGGCTAAAAGCAAACCTCCTATAATCATAATAATTGGTCCAAGCCAAAGAATTTGAATAAATGGCTCAAAAAATAAAACTAAATATAGCTTATTATTTTCTTCATCAACCTCGCCAATCGCAATATATATATCGCCTTTAATTGTCGTTATAATATCTACTTCTGGTGTTTTCATATTCCATTTGTGATAAAATCTAAGTTCTGGCTCACTTTCAATAACTTTATTATTATGCTCAATTTTTAATTTAACTCTATTATAAGAATAGTCATTTTCAAAACCATTTTTTACATCTTCAAATTTAATTTTATAATCTAAAAATTGGACAATTTCATTCTTTGAAAGAATAACTTCTTTTCTTTGTTTAAATAAACTATTTGAAATTATTCCAATAGATAATATAGCTACACCAAGGTGAACAATTGTGCCAGGTCTTAATGTTTTTAATTCAAAAAATAGAAAATTTAAAATAATTAAAAAAATTGAAAAAAAACAAACAAAAACAACAAAATCAAATGTTTTAAAAATTAATAATAGCATTAAAGAAATTATAAGTGAAAGAGTAGTAGGAATGATAAATTTTTTAAGGTAATTTTTAGGAATTTTATTATATGGAATATATGGGGCAAATGACATTAAAAATAACATTATTGTAAATGGAATATATGTTGATTTCTCAAAAAATGTTGAACCAAAAACAATTTGTTCCTTTAAAATGATATTTGAAATAAATGGAAATAGTGTTCCAAAAGCAACAATAAAAGCAATAATAACAAGTATCCAATTATTTAATAAATAAAAGCCTTCTCTTGAAAGCAAATTATCTATGGTTTTTTCAGATTTTAGAGAATTATAACTTCTTAAAAATAAAACAAATGAAAAAATTAATATAATAAGTATAAACCCAAAGAAAATTCCTCCAATTTCACTTTGAGCAAAACTATGAACTGATATTAAAGCTCCACTTCTTGTAATATATGTACCAATTAGGACAAATATAAATGTTAAAATTGTAAGAAAGACATTCCATACTTTAAACATACCAAAATTTTCAGATAAAATTATTGAATGAATAAGTGCTGTTAATGTTAGCCAAGGAATAAAAGAAGCGTTTTCAACAGGGTCCCAAGCCCAATAACCACCCCATCCAAGTTCCAAATAGGCCCATCTTCCTCCAAAGTATATTCCAAGTGTCAAAAATATCCAGGGTAAAATTATCCATTTTTTCAATTCTTTAAATATCTCTTTATTGAAGTTCTTTGAAATTAAAGCACCAATTATTATTGAAAATGGAATAGCAATTCCCGTATAACCAAGATATAAACTTAAAGGATGAACATGCATCCACCAAGTAAAAAGTAAAGGATTTAAGCCTCTTCCATCAGGAAAAATTTGAGGACTTTCTCTAAATGGATTTGAAAATAAAAAAGAAACACTTATAAAGAATAGATAAACAATAATCATTGAAAAAGTTGAAAAGTTGTAAATTTCCTTATATTTTTTGAAATTTGAATTTAAGAATAACATAACATAAATTCCATAAATTAAATTCCAAAATAACATAGAACCATCCATTCCAGCCCAAAATCCAGCAATTCTATAAATAATAGGTGTTGAATTTGTAACTTGAAGAGCAACATAATATATTGAATAATCTCCAATAATAAGGGCAAAAATAAGATATACTGATGATAGAACAATAAAAATAAATGATAAAATTAAAGCTCTTTTTGACGATATTAAAAATTTTTCGTTTTTAAAAAAATTTCCAACAGTTGAAGAAATGAAACTATATAAAATGAATATAAATGCTAATGCTAATGTTAGTGTTCCGATTTTAGAAATCAAATGAAAATTTTAAAGCTCTTTATAAAGGGGGCTAAAAAGCTCCTTATAAAACTTTTCAAAAACATTTGTATCTTTATATTTTTCTATATTTTTTGGAATTAATAATCTATCATTTTCCCAATCATTATAAAGCTTTGAAAAAACCTCAATAATTTCATTACTATCATCAATATCTGCTAAATAGATATTTTCAATTTCTAAAAATTCCTCGTACATTACATTATCTCTTGGAATAATCGCTAACATTGGTTTTTTAAAAACTAATAACTCCTTACTTTTATTCTTGCTTATTAATTCATAACCTTTTATTCTATCAAGACAGACCAAAAAAACGTCAACTTCAACATCATTTATTTTCTCAAAAGAGATTTTTCCTTTATACTCAACAAACGGAAATTTAATAATTTCATTAATTGTTCCATCAGTAGCAAAACCATATAAATATATTTTAAAATTTAATTTTCCAAATAAAGGACTTATGGATTTGAAAACCTTTTCCAAACCTTGAATTTTATAAATTGTACCAAAATGTCCAATTCTTAAAAAATGAGCTTTCTTCACATTTTGTTCTATTTTAATAGAACTATCCCAAAAATGAGGAAGAACATATATATTTTTCGTTTTATATCTTTTTTCAAGATATTCTTTTGCTTTTTTATTTAAAACAATAACTTTTTTTGCTTTTTTTAAAATATATTGTTCAAATTTTTCAGATAGAAACTTTTGAATAGGTGAATTTATTAATCCTAAATCATTATATGTCCAAATGTCCCTAAAATCAACTATCAATTTATCTTTCGGAACTAATAAAGAAAATAATAATGCACTAAAAGGAGGAGAAGTTATTATTACATAATCTGGATTGTATTTATTAATTAAATTTTTAAACTTCTTAAAACCTTTAAAAAAAAATGTTATTCTTCTATCAGGCCAACCAATAAATTTAAAAAAGCTAAATTTATCTTTAATTTCCTTACTTATTGGTTCATTTTCTATCCATATAACATTAAATTCCTTTCCTAAGTTCGTTTCAATTTTTTCTTCACCTTTATTTGAAAAAATTAAAACATCATTTCCTTTATCTTTTAAGAGTTTTGCAATTTTATATATTCTTAAATATCCAACAGGAGGACCATAAGGAGGAAAATAATATGAAACAATAAGAAACTTCTTCATTTTTTAAATTTTATAGTTCATCCTTTAAACTTTAAAACATTATGAAAAAACTAAAAATTACAATTATAATGTTCGCTATTTTATCTTGTTCTAAAAAGTCTGAAAGTCCAAGCGAACCTTCACCTAATCCTGACATTCAAATTGCTATTGAAAAATTTCAATCAATTCCTACAATGTCTTTTCAATCAATTTTAGAACCTAATTTTGGAGGAATGTTTAGGACAAGATACACTGGCGGTTATTTTTTATATCAAAATGATAGCATAATAAATTTAAGCTATTGCACTAGTTTTGCTGATCCTATTTATTATACTGATACTGATAAGGATGGAATATATGATGGAACTGGTTTTACTTTTAATTGTGATAAAGTAGATACAATAATAAGGAATAATAAACAATATGAAATTAAATACAAGATAAACGGATATTCTTTTCATCTTGATACATTTAGCAATTACAATGACCCTTATTCATTTTATGTGTTTTTTGGAGAAGCAAATCCATTTGAAATCTATGTTGTATCTAAAAGAATTGGAGCGAATGACTCAATTATTTCATATTACAACGGCTATTCAACAATAATAGCAAAGAAAAATTCAAACACAACTATAAAAGCCTATATTGAGAGAAATATATATAAAGTTGAATTAAATGCTAATTGTCCTAAATTCAACATAAAAGATAGTGTTTTAATTGACTTTTCAAATGCACCAACTTGGAAACCAAACAAAGATTTAAAACAAAATGAGTTTTTACTATTTTATGTTCAACCAAAGGGTGATATTATCACTTGTAATAATGATACCTTAAAAATAATGATTACTACAATAAATCCTATAAAAGTTTCATTTTGTTCTAATGGAGAACAAGGACCAATAAGTGGAAAATTAAAGTTAGATATATACAATAAAGGAATAACGAAATATATAAATTATAACGATTGTTCAGAAAATATAACTGATAATTAAATGAAAGTTCCATTTTTTGATTTAAGAAGACAAGCAAAAATAATAAAAAATGAAGTATTGAGAGAGATTGAAAAGGTTATTGATGAATGTGCATTTTCACTTGGATTTGCTGTTGAGGAATTTGAAAAAAATTTTTCAAATTATTTAAATGTAAAACATGTTATAGCTTTAAATAACGGAACATCTGCATTACACCTAGCATTAAAAAGCCTAAATATAAGTGAAAATGATGAAGTTATTGTTCCATCTTGGACATTTATAGCAACTGCCTGGGCAGTTTCTTATGTTGGAGCAAAAATCGTTTTTGCAGATGTTGATGAGGAAACTTGGCAAATAAATCCAGAAGATGTAAAAAGAAAAATTACAAAAAAAACAAAAGCAATAATTGGCGTTCATATATATGGACAACCATTTAATATAAATGAAATTTTAAATTTAGCTAATGAATACAATTTATATTTGATAGAAGATGCTGCCCAAGCTCATGGTGCTGAATACTATAATAGAAAAGTTGGAACATTTGGTATTGTTAATGCTTTTAGTTTTTATCCATCAAAAAATCTTGGAAGCTATGGAGAAGCAGGTGCTATTACTACAAATAATGACGAAATAGCAGAAAGAATAAAAATTTTAAGAAACCAAGGTCAAAAAACGAAATATGAACATGTTGAAATAGGTTATAATATGAGAATGGAGGGATTTCAAGGTGCAGTTTTAAATGTGAAGTTAAAATATCTTGAAAAATGGAATGAAAGAAGAAGAGAAATAGCAAGAAGATACTTAAATCAAATAAATAATCCAAAAATTAAATTTCAAAAAGTTGTTGAAGGAGGAAAGGGTGTTTATCATTTATTTGTAATAAAGGTTAAAGATAGAGAAAAATTCATAGATCATCTTGAAAAATTTGGTGTAGGTTATTCCTTCCACTATCCAAAACCTGTTCATTTACAAAAAGCTTATGAATTTTTGAATTACAAGGAAGGTTCTTTGCCTATTACTGAGGAACTTTCAAAAACAACAATTTCTATTCCATTGTTTCCCGAAATGACAGAGGAAGAGATTGATTATGTCATAAAAGTTATAAATGATTATTAAAAATGAAAGTTGCTATTATTGGAAATAATTTTGTTGGTAAAACAACATTATTTAAAATTCTGACAAATTCTACAAGTAGTGAAGGAATTTTAATTTTATATGACAAACGAATTGAGCAAATAGCTAATATAATAAAACCTAAAAAAATAACCCATGCCTATATTGAAATTTCCGATAATCCTAAAGATTTAAATTTGTTTGACCTTCTAATTCTTGTTGTTAGAAATAGAAAAGATTTAGAAGATTTAAAATTTAAGTTGATTTTATCAGATTTAAAAATTGTTGAGAAACGAATAGAAAATTTAAGAAAAAAGGGAAATAATAAGGAAGCAGAATTGTTTGAAAGGTTGAAAAATCATCTTGAAGAAGAGCAATTTCTTTGCTCTATTAAATTAGAACAAAATGAATTGATTATTTTAAGGGGAATTAGTTTTATTACAACGAAACCTTTTATTATTGTTTATAATATCTTTGAAGGTGAAGAAATTGAAAAACTAAATGAAGAGGATTATATTATTTCAAACTTAAAACTACAAGAGGAAGCAAAACATTTAAGTTTTGAAGAGCAAAAAGAATTTTTAAAATTATATGGATTTGAACCCATAAATGAAATTTTAATAAATAAAATAAGACAAAAATTAGATATTGTTTTATTTTTCACAGCAGGTGAAAAGGAAGTAAGATCTTGGGTTTTAAAGAATGGTAAAACTGTTAAAGAAGCAGCAGGAAAAATTCATTCTGATTTAGAAAAGGGATTTGTTAGAGCGGAGGTTATTCACTTTGAAGATTTTATGAAAATTAAAGATATGAAGTTAGCAAAAGAAAAGGGTCTTTTGAGGATTGAAGGAAAGGATTATATTGTAAAAGATGGTGATATTATTTACATTAGAGCAAGTATTTAATAACCTTTAAAATTTAAAACTAATGTTAAGAATTCTAAAAATGCTTTATGATTGTAAAATAAAATATATTTTAGTGGGAGGTCTTGCTATAAATCTTTACGGCATTCCAAGAACTACAGTTGATGTTGATATTATGATAGATTTAAATAATGAGAATATACTAAATTTAATAAGTTGTTTTAAAGCTAATGGTTTTAGATTTAGACAACCAATTGATGAAAAGAAATTAATAAATAACGAGTATAGAAAACAATTAAAAGAGGAGAAAAATGTTATAGTTTTAACACTTGAAAATCCTAATAATCCATTAGAAATTTTAGATTTTTTTATAGATAATCCAATAGATTTTAACAAAGCTTATTCTAGAAAAAAAACTTTAAAAATTGATGATTTTGAAATATACCTAGCAAGCATTGAAGACATTATAGAAATAAAGAAAATTTCAAATAGACCAATTGATATTTCTGATATAGAAAATTTAAAACTTCTCAAAGAACATGAAGAAGAACTATAACTTAAAAGTTAAAATAACATTAGATAAAATAAGGGAATATAAGAAATTAACACCTAAGGAAAAATTACTATTTTTAGAAGAACTTAATAAATTAAAGTTGAAAATAAAGAAAAAATGATTTACTTTTTAATTTTGCTTTCAAAATTTGTTCAAGCAATTGGGATAGGTATTGGTTTTTTGGCAATGATAGCTATGTTTAAAGGTTATATGAAATGGGAGTTTATCTTAATTTTTATAGCAATTATTATATTTTCCATAGGTAGGGTAGTTGAGAATAAATTAAGAAATTATTGGTAGTCAATAAATTACAATTTTTATGATATAAATTTTTGATTATCAAAAACTTAAATAATAAATTCTTTAATTTATTAAATTTTTTATAAATTAAATTATTGTTTATCAATAATTTATTATTTTAAAATTGTAATTATTTGATTATTAATAACTTATTTAGAGGGCAAAGCCCCCTTGCCGAAAAAGGAAAAATATGTATTTTTAGAATTGTTAGACAAAGCAAGTTATTTTTTCAAATTTATCCTTTAAAATTTTAAAACCTTGAAAAAATATATTTTATTAATAACTTTAAATGCTTGTGTATATTCGTTAAGTGGATTTTTCCCATCTGAGTATAGAAATGTTGCTTTATTTAGTATTGAAAATAAAACAGATTACTTACAACTTTCAAATCTTTCAAAAATAGCTTTTGAAGAATATGTTCTAAATGAACCAAGACTAAATTTAAAAGATATTAAAAGTGCTAATATCCTTGTTAAAATTTACATAAATAATTATTCAAGGGAACCAGAAAAGTACAATCAAAATGGAGAGATTATTTCTTATAAATATGGTGTTTATATAGATGTTGAATTTTTAAAAAAGGATACAACGAAAATTTTTGATAAGAGAAGTTATAATGGATTTTATGTTCAACCTTCATTAAATAGTCCAGACGATGGTTATAAGCTTGCTATTAAAGATGCAATATCAAGAGCATTTTCTGATTATTTTAGTTCTATAACTTCTGAATAAAATTATGTTTGTAAAAATAAAAAAATTAAATGAATTTGGTGAAGGTATAGGTTATAGTTCAAATGGAAAATTTAAATTAAAACATGTCTTACCTGGTGAGATTGTAAATTTAGAAAATTTAACAGTGAAGAAACCTTCAAGATATAGAATATTGCCAACTTGTAAATTTTATTATCATTGTAATGGATGCTCACTTCAAATTGCAAATTATGAATATCAAATCCAATTAAAAACAAAATTTTTAAAATCAGTTTTAAATAAATTAAATTTAAATCCAATTTTTGAAACTTTTGAAAAATCAAAACCTTTTAATTATTTGAATACTTATGATAAGAACTATTATAATTTAAAAGTTGATAGTTGTCCATTAGTTTATGAAGAAATAAATGAGATATTATCAATTTTGCCAAATAGTTTAATTATTAAAGGTTCTCAAAGACTTAAAAGTTTTTTGGTATATATTGAACACTATAAAGGTTTAAGTACTAGTTTTTTAAGAGATGTTTTCAATCTAAATGAAAATTTAGCAGGAATAATTTTAAAAGAAGAAAGGAATGATAGAGTGCTTTATGGGAACAATTATTATAAAGAAAAAATTTTATCCAAAACCATAAAAATTAATTTATTTTCTGATTTTGAAAACAATGTTGAGATTTTTGAGAAAAAAGTTAGTTTTTTAAGAAATTTAATAATTTCTAATGGATTTAAAAAAATTATTATTTATAAAGCAGAATTTTATCCATTGTTTTTATTTGATATTTTGAGTTATTGCCTTTGTTCTGAAAGGAATGGATATAATAGAAGTGATTTGGAAGAATTATTTAAAATTTATGATGTTTTTAATTGTGATATTCTATCAGTTAAATTGAAAAGTATTATTGAAACAAAAGAAAAATTTGATTTGCTTATATTAAATAAACCTTTTATAAAAAATATAAAACTCCTAAAATTAAACGAAATAAAAAATGTTGTTATTATTCTTGAAAATATAAGAAAGTTAAAAAGTATTTTGAAAATTATGAAAAACTTTAATTATGAACTTGTTCTATTAAAACCGTTTGATAGTTATCCACAAATTTTTAATTTCGATTTAATTTTATTTTTTACAAGAGAATAATTATCTTGGTATTCTATCAAGGTATTGATTTACTTGGTCTAACATATCTGTTCTACCAACACCGAAAAATTGATTTCTTGCCATTTCAAGGTATTCTCTTGCTTTATCCATATTACCTATATCTTCATAAGCAAGTCCAAGATACATATAAATAACACCTTTATCGTATTCACTTAATCTATTACTTTGTTTTTTTAATGCATCTGTTAAAAAGCTAATTACATTTTCTGGACTTTTTTGGTTTAAAAGTGCTAATGCCAAGCCTCCATAAGCATCACCTATTCTTTCATGTTCAGGATATAATCTAATTAGTCTTTTAAAGGTTTCACTAGCATCCGACCATTTTTGTAATTTCAAAAATAATTGTCCCGCTATAAATATACTTTCCTTTGCTTTTGGATGTTCTGGAAATTCAAGAGCTAATCTATAAAAATAATAGCTTGCTTTTTCTTCATTCTTATCGTTGAGGTACTTTCCACCCCAATAATAATAGACATCAGCAAGTGATGAACTTGTTGGAAAATATCTTTTAAAAGTTTCTATATAACTTTCATCATCTGTTGCAAGTTTTGTCAAAATTTGTTCTGCTCTTAATTTTGCTGTTGAATAATATGAACTTTTTGGAAATTCATCAATAAGTTGTAAGTACGAATAAAGTGATTTTTGATAATCTTCTAATGCCAAATATAACTCTCCAAGTAGGTATAAAGCAGTTTCCTTTTCCTGAATTTTTCCAAAGTTTGCTCTTATCCATTCAAGATTTGAAATAGCATTTTTTAGATCTCCTTTAAATCTATATAAATCTGCTAATTTTAATGCTACAAATGGTGCTCTTTCATCTTTTGGAAAATCTTGAATAAATCTTGAAAAATCCTTTTCTGCAATAATATCATCTTTCTTATTGTAAAATGCTATCATTCCTCTATAATACAATAATTCTGCTCTTGATTGTTTTTGAAATACATTTTCACTTAAAGAAGTGATTGAATTGTAAGCTTCTATTTTATCACCAAGATTAAATTTTGCGACAGCTATACCTATTTTTAGAATTGATTTAAGAAATTCATCACTTACTATTGAATAAGCCCTATTTAATAAACTTAAAGCTTCATTATATCTTTTCAGGTGTAAATTATTCCATCCTCCTATATATAAAGATAGAACTCTTAAATTAATATCTGAATTATCATATAGTTTTGAAGAATAGAAATCAACTTTTTCAAACTGATTTGCATAATAAAAAGCTTCAGCACAAGCAAGATAAATAATACTGTCAACATCAGAGAAGTTTTCAATTACATAATTAGCAATACTAAATGCCTCTGAAAAATCACCTTTATTTAAGGCTGAATAAATGTAAATTTTATAAGCTATTCTTTCAAATGTTAAAGTTAAGTTGCTGTTTATAACAGAAAATGATTTATTGTAAGAAGCGGAATAATCCCCACCTTCAAAAATCAAAGCACTCAAAATAATATCTCTTATACCCTTTGGCTCATCTTTCAATGATTTTAATTTTTCCTTTGCTAATAAGCTATCTCTTGGATATACATAATTTGATAATTCATTTATAATGTTTATTGCATCGTTTTTGTTTATTTGAGAAAAGACAAATTTAAGTTCATTTAAAGGACTATATTTATATGGAACATAAGGTTTGTAATATGCTATAACTTCATATTCTGCTGCTTCTTTTATCTGCTCTTCAAATCCTTTTTCTTGTGCCATTATAAATAAAATCATAACATTTGAAATTTTAAAGCACTTTTAATTTTCCGCTTTGCTTTGTCTAGTAATTCTAAAAATATGATTATTTCTATATTTTCCCCACCCACCCTATGAATAAGGCTTCGCCTTATAAATACCCATTTTTCGGCTATTGGGGGCGAAGCCCCCATTAAAAACCCCCCATAAAATATTGACAATCAATAAGTTAGCAATAATTATTGGACAAAGCATTTTTGCCCCCTAATTAAGCCTTTGCCTTTTAACCTTTAAAATTTCGCTTATGAAGAAATTGAAAGTTTTAGCAATTGGTGATGTTTATGGTAAGCCCGGTAGAGATATTTTAGAAAAATTCATTGTTGATTTAAGGAAAAAATATAATCCAACAATAATTATTGTGAATGCTGAAAATTCTGCTCATGGAAGAGGAATTACACCTAAAATTTATGAACAATTTATTTCTTTTGGTATTGATGTTATAACACTTGGTAATCATGCTTTTGATGAGGAAAAAGTTTTGGAAATTGTTGAAAAACCTGAATTATTAATTCCTTATAATTATCCCGAAGGGACACCAGGAAGGAAAATTTTTGAATTTGAATTTGAGGGTAGAAAAGTTAAAATTTTGACTTTACTTGGAAGGTTATTTATGGATGAAAGGGTAGATGATCCTTTTAGAAAAGCAATAGAATTATATAATCAAGACCCTGAAAGTATATACATTTTAGAATTTCACGCAGAAGCAACAAGCGAAAAAATGGCATTAGGTTTATTCTTAGATGGAAAGTATTCGCTTGTTTTTGGAACACATACGCATGTTCAAACAGCAGATGAGAGAATTTTTCCAAAAGGTACAGCATATATTACAGATATTGGAATGACAGGAGGGCACTTTTCTGTAATAGGAGCGGATTACAATGTTATAATAGAAAAATTTCTTTATCCTCATATAAAAAGAAAGGCAGAACCATCATTTTTGGATTTGAGAATTCAAGGAATATATTGTGAAATTGATATTTCTAATAAAAAAGCGGTTTATATTGAAAGATTTTCTATAAAGAATTTTTAATATAATTTTCCAATTTTTTATTGCTTTGTCCAATAAATAATGTCAAGGGGGGTTTAGGGGTTAAGAATTTAGGATTTAAAATTTTGGAATGGGGAAGGTAAATTGGCAAGAATATAACAAGGAATTGGTAAGGAGGGGTGAAATAT
>CBFGJN010000039.1:0-18295 GCA_965649115.1 Caldifarciminota bacterium
GAATAGTTTTTATAGTTATAGTAATTTGGCTGATTGAGGGGTTGATATGGGAGGGGATGAGTTAAAATATAGTGGGGGTATCCATAGGGAAGGTAGAGGGGGAATTATTGGACAAGGCAGACAAAGAAGCATTTTATCCTTTAAAATTTTCACTATGCGTAGGATTGATCTTATTAGGAAGGTTTCTGCAAGGACAGGCATACCTCAAAGAGATGTTTCCCTTGTAGTAGATGCATTGTTTGAAGAAATGAAAAATTCATTAGCAAATAAAGAGGAAATACAAATAAGGGGATTTGGTAGTTTTAGAGTAGTTAAGATGAAGCCAAGAAAAGCAAGGATAATAAAAACAGGGCAAGAAATAATAATTCCTCAAAGGTTTACAGTTAAATTTAAACCATCTAAAAATTTATCTATAAAAGGAGGTTAGAATTATGCCTTGCGGGAGGAAGAGAAAATTAAAGAAAATAAAGAGACATAAGTTTAAGAAGAGAAGAAAGAAGATGAGACATAAAAAGAAAAAGTGAAAATTTTTTTTATAGTTGGTGCAAGGCCAAATTTTGTAAAATTAAATCCAGTATATAAAACATTTTCAAAAGAATTTAAGGATTTAAAAATTGTTCATACAGGACAACATTATGATTATGAATTGGATAAAGTTTTTTTTGAAGATTTTGAAATACCTAATCCTGATTACTATTTAAATGTTGGTTCTGATACTCATGCTAAACAAACTGCAAAAATCATGATCAAATTGGATGAATTATTTGAGCAAGATAAACCTGATTGGATATTTGTTTTTGGAGATGTTAATTCCACAATTTCTGCAAGTTTGACAGCAATAAAAAGAAATATAAGAATTGCTCATGTTGAGGCCGGTTTAAGAAGTTTTGACTTATCAATGCCTGAAGAAGTAAATAGAATTTTGACAGATAGAATATCAAACGTCCATTTCGTTAGTGAACCCTCTGGTGTTTCAAATTTATTAAAAGAAGGAATTAATTTAAATTCCATATATCTTGTAGGGAATACCATGATTGAGAGTTTAATAGGTGTTTTGAAAATTGTAGATAATAGGTTTAACAATTTAAGTGAAAAATTTAAAATAAAAGAAAAGAATTATGCTGTTTTGACTCTTCATAGACCATCAAATGTTGATAATTTTGAAAAATTAAAGGAAATAATGGGTATAATTGAGGAAATTTCAAGTCATATAAAAATTATTTTTCCTGCTCACCCTAGAACACTTAAAAACCTACAATCATTTAATTTTAAAAATATCTTAATTACAAAACCTTTAAGATATTTAGATTTTATTTCGTTATTGAAATTTTCAAAGTTTGTTCTTACAGATTCGGGAGGAATTCAAGAAGAGACAACTTATCTTAAAATTCCATGTTTAACGCTTAGAGAAAATACAGAAAGACCAATTACAATTGAAAAAGGAACAAATGTTCTTGTTGGAACAAATAAAGAAAAAATCATTTATTATTTCAACGAAATTATGAATAATAAATTTAAAAATGGGACTGATATTGAATTTTGGGACAATTTAGTTTCTAAAAGAATTTTAAATTCTTTTATAGGACACTGTGCCCAATAAACAGTTCTAAGTGCTTGATAATCAGTACCAAAAGATTGGGTATTTATAATCGGAAGGATTAATATCAGGGTGGTTGGGACACACCAATAAAATTTGCTTTGTCCAAAATATGAGCATTTTTAAGCCGAGGGCTTAATTATAGGGTGGGTGGGAAAAATAAGAAAAATAAATGTTTCCAGAATTATCAGACACACTAAAGCCATTTATCAAACTTGCTTTAAAATTTTCAAGGTTTTGTTTGTAAAAAGTGAATGTTAGATACGAAATTTTTAACAAAGTTTCAAGTTTCATCTTTTAAGTATATATTTTCAATGCTTTTATCTGATATCTTGGCTATTGCTATTTCAATAAGTGTTGCTTTTATCTTAAAATTTGGAGGTTCTTATTTTGAATTTCAAAACCGAATAAAAGAAATTCTAATTATAGCATTTTTTATAATAACGATTTTCTTTATAAAACGTTTGTACACCCAAAGGAGATTATTTTATGAAGAAAGTAAGGATATTATAGAAGGCTTATTTTATTCATTTGTTCTTATTTTTAGTATTTATGCTATGACTAAAACGAAACCCGATTTTTCAAGATTATTTCTTGGTTATTCAATAATGTTTTCTGCTTTCTTTATCCCTTTATTTAGGTTTGTCACTAAACGTGTTTTGAATGGTTATTTAAAGGAAAAAATTTTAATTATTGAAGGTCCTGATAGTGATAAAATTTATGATTTTTTTAAGAAGGAGTGGTATTTAGCTTATGAACCTGTTGGCGTCGTAAAATTTTCAGAGGTTGAAAAATATAAAGGTGAAATTTTTAATGTTGTTATTCCAAGATTGCCATTTCTAAATGAGTTTTATAATGAAATATCAAATTTATCTTTGAAATTTAAGAGAATATTTTATGTTCCTGATATTTCTGGACTCTCATTTACAAACCAAATATTACATTTCTCAATAGCTCAGAATTTACCCATTTTTGAAACTTCAACTAAGTTTGACTCACAAATAAACAGAATTGTTAAGCGAACATTTGATATTTTATTTTCATTATTAGTTATTATCGTTCTTCTTCCAGTATATATTATTATTGCTGTTTTAGTTAAAATTTCTTCAAAAGGTCCAATTTTTTATAAACACAAAAGGATAGGCAAAGATGGGAAATGTATTGAAATATATAAATTTAGGACAATGTACGAAAATGCAGATGAAATGCTTAAAAAAATTCTTGAAAATGATGAAAATCTTAGGAAAGAGTGGGAAAATTATTATAAATTGAAAAATGACCCAAGAATAACACCAATAGGTAAAATTTTAAGGAAGTTTTCATTAGACGAATTACCTCAATTTTTAAATGTCCTAAAAGGAGACCTTTCCGTCGTTGGACCAAGACCTGTTGTTAAGGATGAACTTGAAAGATATTATGGAGATTTTAAGAAGTTTTATCTTGTTGTGAAACCTGGTATTACAGGATTATGGCAGGTTAGTGGAAGAAGTAATACAACATATGAAGATAGAGTTAAACTTGATACGATATATGTAATAAATTGGTCATTGTGGCTTGATATAATTATTATTTTAAAAACAATAAAAGTCATGATTAAAAAAGAGGGAGCTTATTAAGTTTTGAAATGTTTTATTTTTATAAAATTATAAAGGGTTTAGTTTTTCCTCCTGGAATTTTTATTTTAATTTTTCTATTGAATTTTTTCATTATCAAAAATAAAATTTTAAGGATTATAAATTTTTTATGTGCTTTGATTTTATATGTTTTTTCAATTTCACCAACTACTGATTTTTTAAAAGAATTTTTAAAGGTAAAAAGTAATAGTAATTTTCAAAAACCGGATGTAATTTTTGTACTTGGTGCTGGACTTTCTGATGAAAGTATTTCAAGAATTGTAAAGGCATATGAATTATACAAAATTTATAATGTTCCTATTGTTATATCAGGTTATAAAGTTGAAGCAAAAATGATGAAAAGCAAGTTGTTAATGTTTTCAATTTCAGATAGTATGTTAATTTTAGATAGTTTGTCAAGAAACACTTATGAAAATGTTCGTAATTTCATTAAAATCGCAAAAATTAAAAATTTTAAAAATGTGATTGTTGTTAGTTCGGATTATCATTTAAAAAGAATTGAAAAAATTTTTAAGAATTCAGATTTTAATATAAAATATATTTCATCTAACCAAGTTGATTGGACAGCTAAAACAATTCTTGATATTGTTCCATCTTATGCTTCTTTTAGTAGGAATATTCGTTATTTAAATGAAATTTTAGGTTATTTTTTGCTTTTCCAATGAAAAACTCATTAAGACTGATGTTAAGTTGCTCAAATTATTGATTTAATAGGGAGGCTATGCTTTCCAAAAGCAAAAGTTGGGGTATTTTAAAGCGGAAGGCTTAATTACTAGACAAGGCAATTTTCTACTGCTTTGTCCAATAATTATTGTTAAATCCTTGATTATCAATAACTTATAAAAGCTTTGAGGAAATTATAGATTTAAACGGGTATTTATAAGCCGAAGGCTTTTATTTAGGGTGGGAAAATAAAGAAAAATAAATAATTCCAGAATTTTTGGACACAGCAATTTTCTACTGCTTTAAAATTTTGAACTATGGAAATTTATCTTAAACTCTTTCTAATGTTAATTTTTTCCCTACTAATACCTATCGGAATGATATTTTTACAAAAGCTCCTTTCACCAAAGCCTTCCGATTATGGTGATAAATTAAAGCCTTATGAATCAGGAGAGGTGCCTATAACTGATGCTTGGATAAGATATCCAATAAGATTTTATATTATTGCTTTTCTATTTCTTCTGTTTGATATTGAAACTGCTTTTATATTTCCCTTTGCTGTTGTTTTTAAGAAACTTGGACTATTCGTAATTATTGAAACGTTTATTTTTATTTTTGTTCTACTTATAGGATGGCTTTATTTGTATAGGAAAAAAGCTTATAAATGGGAGTAATTAAATATGGCAAAACTTAAAATTATAAATAAAGATGGTGTAAATGTTAAAGTTTTGGAGCAAATCCATCAGAAGGAAAACAATACTTCTATTCTTGAAGATTTAATTTTTAAATTTGAGAAATTTCCTGGTGGTGAAATTTTAATTACTTCAACTTCATTATTATTAAATTGGGCAAAGGCAAAAAGTGCTTGGGGATTGACATTTGGGCTTGCATGTTGTGCTATTGAACTTATGGCAACGTATGGTCCCGAGTTTGATGCAGAAAGGATTGGTTCAATATTGAGAGCAACTCCAAGACAAGCAGATTTGATGATTGTTGCAGGAACAGTTACAATAAAAATGGCACCAAGATTAAGAAGACTTTATGAACAAATGCCAAATCCAAAGTGGGTTATTGCTATGGGGAGTTGTGCTATAAGTGGAGATCATTATAGAAATGTTTATTCAGTTGTTCCTGGTGTTGATCAAGTGGTTCCTGTTGATGTTTATGTTCCTGGTTGTCCTCCAACACCTGATGCTTTATTAAATGGTATTATGAAATTGGCTGAAAAAATTGAATTGGAATATAAACAAAGAAGGGGGAAAATTTGAAATTAAAAACAAATAAAGTTTGGACATATAAAGATTTTTTAGAAGGTAAGTTAAAGGAATGGGAGGAGATTGTTGATGGAAAAAGGGTTAAAAAGATGCCTGCTTATAAAAGACATGGTAGTTTAAATGCTGAAATTGTAAGTAATTTGTCAGATATAAAAAGGAATTACAAAATTCTTTCAGGAGAAGTTGCTATTAAGATAGATGAAAAAACAATAAGGGCAACAGATATTGCTATTGTTAGAAAAGATATTTATGAAAACAATTTTGGGGCTTTGGATTGTGAAATTGAATTAGTTATTGAGATAGAGGAGGGTCAATTAAAGAGGAGATATATAAATAAGAAGATAGATGATTATTTAAAATTTGGTATTAAGAGGCAAATATGGATATTTCTTGACAAGGAAGAAGTTTGGGATATTGATAATTTAGGGGATAAAAAAGTTTTAAGCTTTGATGATGAGATTGATATTTTTGGTGTTAAAATTAAATTAAGGAATTTGATATGAAGACGAAGACAAAGAAAGTTTGGACATATAAAGACTTTTTAGAAGGTAAGTTAAAGGAATGGGAGGAGATTGTTAATGGAAAAAGGATTAAAAAGATGCCTGCTTATAAAAGACATGGTAAGCTTTTAAACAAAATTTCAAATGTTCTAACTGAGAAATTAGAAAATGAATTTGAAATTCTTGTTGGAGAAATAGCAATAAAGATAGATGATTATAATATAAGGGCTGCTGATATTGTTTTAATAAAAAGGGAGAATTATAAAGATGATTTTGAAGCTGTCAAAGAAGTTCCCGATTTAATTATTGAAATAGAAGATAGCAAAAAATCAATTCGCTATATTAAAAGGAAAATTTCTGATTATTTAAAATTTGGTATTAAGAGGCAGATATGGATATTTCTTGATAAAGAAGAAATTTGGGATATTGATAATTTGGGCAATAAAAAAGTTTTAAGCTTTGATGATGAAATTGATATTTTTGGTGTTAAGTTTAAAATAAAGAATTTATTATGACAATTGATATTATTAGTGCTGTTATTAGAATTTTTGATAGTTTTTTAGAATTTGGACCTGTTAAGAAAGCAATTGAAAAGAATGTTCTAAAATTGAGATTTTTTAATTTAGTTGATTTTGCGAAGCATCCAAAAGATATTGATGATTATCCCTATGGTGGGGGTAGTGGAATGGTTATGAAAATTGAACCTATTTATAATGCTTTAATGAAAGCAAAAGAAGGTTTTTATGAAAATTATGTAATTTTATTATCACCGCAAGGAAAATTATTAAATCAGAAGAAAATTAGGGAGCTTTTGAGAAAAAAACACTTAATTTTAATTTGTGGAAGATATAAAGGTATAGATGCAAGAATTGAATTTTTCATAGATGAAGAAATATCCATCGGTGATTATATTTTATCAGGTGGGGAGATTGCTGCTATGGTTTTGATAGATGCTATTTCAAGATTATTGCCCGGTGCAGTTAATGATCCCAATTCAGTTGAAACTGATTCATTTGAAGATGGATTGTTGGATGCCCCTTATTATACAAGACCTGTTGATTTTATGGGTTATAAAGTTCCAGATGTTTTATTAAGTGGTGATCATAAAAAAATTGAAGAGTGGAGAAAACAAGAAAGAATTAAAAGAACCTTACAAAAAAGGCCAGATTTATTAAATAAAAAAGAATGACTATTCCTATTCTTTGCTATCACAATATAAGTAGAGCACCATACTTTGGTGTTAAGAAAAGAAGCTTACATACAACACCTTTAAATTTTTATTTGCAAATGAAACTCCTTTCTATTCTTGGATATAAAGGACTTTCAATCTCTGATGCTTGGGATTACTTAATTGGTAATAAGTTTGGAAAAGTTGTTGTTTTAACATTTGATGATGGATATTATGATAACTTCAAAAATGCTTTAAAAATTCTAAAAAAATTTAATTTCACCGCTACCTTATTTGTTGTAAGTGATTTAATTGGAAGCTATAATAAGTGGTACTATAAAGAAGCTAATATGATTAAGAGGCTTATGAATGAGGATGAAATTGAAATTTGGTTAAATAATGGTATGGAAATAGGTAGTCATACAAGAACTCATCCAATTTTAACAGAATTAGATGAAGACAAATTAATAGATGAAGTGTTTTTAAGTAAAGAGATTCTTGAAAGAAAATTTAAGGTAAAAATTAGGCATTTTTGTTATCCTTATGGTAAATATAATGATTTGGTTGTTAATTATGTTAAAAAAGCAAATTATGAAAGTGCTTGGACACTTGATAGAGGAAGATTTAGGGTTGGAGATGATTTATTCAAAGGTAAGCGAATTAATATCCCAAAAGATGCTAATATATTGAGATTTTATTTAAAGTTATTTACTGATTATGAGGATAAAAGAGCAAAAAATTTAGCTTCTCAAATACAAATAAATCCTTCTTGCTAATTTTTCGCCAATACCAGGGACTTTTTTTAATTCTTCAATATCCGCTTTTTTAATTTTTTCAATACTTCCAAAATATCTTAAAAGTTCTAACTTCTTTTTATCCGAAAGTCCTGGAATTGTTTCAAGAATTGAACTTTTAATTTTTGGTTCTCTTAATTTTCTTTGATAAATTAAAGCAAATCTATGAGCTTCATTTCTAATATGTTGAAGTAATCTTAATGAAAATGAGTAAATTGGAAGACTTAAAATTCTACCATTTTCTAAAATAATCTCTTCATTTCTTTTTGCAAGACCTATTGCCTTTACATTTAAATTGAATTCTTTTAATACTTTAATAGCACTTCTAAGCTGACCAAGACCACCATCAATTAAAATTAAATCAGGAAGTTCTTTATTTTCATCTATTAATCTTCTTATTCTTCTTCTTAGAACCTCTTCAATTGCTTTATAATCATCTATTTTTCCTTCTTCAATTGTTTTAATTTTATATCTTCTATATTCTTTCTTATTTGGCTTACCGTTTATAAATACAACAACTGAACCAACTTTCCCCTCACCATAATAGTGAGATATATCAATTGCTTCAATTCTTTCAAGTTTTTCTAATTTTAGAATTTTTTTCAACTCCTCAATACCTGGATGTTCTCTTTTCTTTGAAATATCGTTTATAAATTTCTTTAAATTTTCTTCTGCATTTTCAATTGCTATTTTGTATATTTTCATTTCATCACTTCTTGGTTTTCTTATTTCAATTTCTCTATCTGTTCTAAATTTAATAAGATTTTTAAAATCATTAATGAAATCTTTTGAAAAATCCCAATCAATTACAATAGCTCTTATATTCAAAAAGGCACTTTCATAGTGTCTCAATAAAAATTCTTCAATTGGTTCATTAATAGAATCCGTTATTATATAATCCTCCTTTCCTACGATTCTACCATTCCTCCAAACAATTTTAGATAAACTATAATAATCATTAGCCTTAGCATAACCAATAAAGTCTCTATCTTCCGAACCATCAATCCAAACACCATTTGAACTACCAATCTCTAATATACTTCTCAAAGCATCTCTTAATTTAATTGCTTTCTCAAATTTGAGCTCACCAACAGCTTTATCAATTTCATCTCTTAAAAACTTTTCAACATTATAAGTATTACCTTTTAGTAATTCTATTGCCATATTAACACTTTTTTGATAATCTTCCAAACTAACTAACTTAGCACAAGGACCCAAACACCTTCCAATATGATATTCTATACAAACCTTATGAATTTTATTTGAAGGTAATTTTAAATGACAATTTCTTATCTTAAAAATTTCCCTTGTTATTGAAAGTAAATTTCTAACAAAACTTGGGTTTACAAATGGTCCAAAGTAAATTTTGTTTTGGTCACTATTATTTCTTGTTATTTCAATTCTTGGAACTTGTTCTTTTGTAATAGCGATATATGGATATGGTTGTCCTTTTAATCTAATGTTATAGGGTGGGTCGTACTTTTTAATTAGTGATAATTCTAAAAGCAAGGCAGATTTTTCATTATCTGTAATTATGTAGTCTAACTTATTTGCTTTTTGAAGCATCTCCAAAACTTTTGGATTATTTTTCTCATTTAAATAAGAGCTTAAACGATTTCTTAAATTATAAGCCTTACCAACATAAAGAACATCACTATCTTTTTTGAATAAATAAACGCCAGGTTTTTGAGGAATTTCATTTATAATCTCTTTTAAATTTATCATTTCAAAAATTCAAATATACTCTTAAAAATATAATACCCGTCTTTTGAACCTTCTCCAAGAATACCTTCGCTTCTCCTTTCAGGATGAGGCATAAGTCCTAGAACATTAAATTTGGAATTAAAAATTCCCGCAATATTCATAACTGAACCATTAGGATTATCAACATATTCAAATGCAACTAATTTTCTCTGATATAATGAATTTGGTTCATCATGAAGAAATCTCCCTTCCGAGTGTGCTATTGGAATTCTAATGATTTGTCCTTTTTCAAAAAATTTCGTAAAAGGTGTATCATTATTTATAACTTTAAGTTCAACTAACTTACATATGAATTTATTATTTAAATTTTTTGTTAGTGCTCCTTCAAGAATTTGAGCTTCTGTTAAAATTTGGAAGCCATTACATATTCCAATAACCAAACCCATTTGACTTTCTATAAATTTATATATACTTTCCATAACAGGGGAAAATTTTGCTATTGCACCAGCCCTTAAATAATCACCGTAAGAAAATCCACCAGGAAGAACAATCAATTTATATTTAAATACATCTTTATCTTTATGGAAATGATAATAAGGTTCAAATCCTAAAATTTTTAGGACATGAAATACATCTCTATCACAATTTGAACCAGGAAAAACAACAATTCCTGCTTTTATCATATATTAAAACCAAATGTCCTTAAAACTTCTCTGCCTTCTTCTGTTATTCTATCAATTGTCCAAGGTGGATCAAATGTAATTTCAACTTCAACATCACTTACACCTTCAATTTGTAAAAGCTTATCTTTAATTTCAAAAGCAATAGTATCGCCAATTGGACAACCAGGAGCAGTTAAGGTCATTAAAATATAAACTTTTCCATTTTCATCTATTTCAATACCATATACAAGTCCCAAATCAACGATATTAACAGGAATTTCAGGGTCATAAACAGTTTTAAGAACCTCAATTATTTCATCTCTTGAAACCTTAGCCATATTAAAATTTTAAAGCATATTGTGTTGTGTTTAGTGCTGTGTCCAATAATTCGGAAATCATTTATTTTTCATATTTTTCCCACCTACCCTACGATTAAGCCTACGGCTTTAAAATGCCCATATTTCGGTTATGGGGGACGAAGCCCCCCATCAAACCCCCCGTAAAATCAATAATTTTCTTAAATTTTTTATAAGTGGTTGATAATCAATAACTTAACAATAATTTTTGGACAAAGCATGTGTTTAGTGCCTTGTCTAGTAATTCTGGAAACATATATTTTTCCCACCCACCCTAAATTTAAGCCTTCGGCTTATAAATGCCCATTTTTCGGCTGAGGGGGCGTAGCCCCCCTAAAATCCCCCCGATTATTAGACAAAGCAAAAAAATAAATAATTTCCATAGTAAAATGCTGTGTCCAAAAATTCTGTAAATACGATTATTTCTATATTTTGCCCATCCACTCCGAAAATAAGCATTAAAACTAAGGTTTTAATATATAAACATTTCTATCTTTGTCAAGTCCTCCACTAACTATTAAATTATCAGAGCAAATAATCCACTGAGTCTTTAAATTCATTTTTTCATCTACAATACCATTAAAATTGATTTTATATATATTCTCACCATCAATTAAGACAATATAATTTTTAAGAATACAGGCAGTGTTATCACCTTCAACATAACTCATGCCTTTCTTAAATAAAATTGAAAAATTCTTTAAATTAACTAAATTCACAAATCCTCCTTCTCTGAAATTATAATGAGCAAAAAGTAAATAATCGTTATTCAAAGCAAGGAGAGAAACATAAACCCACTTTTGATTATAGAATCTTTTGACTTCATTCCCAAGACTATCGTAAATTATTAATTTATTTGTTAAATCTGAAAAAACACAAAAATTATTATTACATAAAAACTTACCCATTCCAAGTTCAGAGATATTTCTTATTTTCTTCTCTTCCTTATTGTTTTTTAAATCGTAAATATAAATTGTTCCATCTACAAAAATAAAAGCTTTATTTTTAAGAATTCCAAAATCAACAATATCACCACCAAGCGAAATTTTCCCATCGTTAAGTTTTACTTCATAGCCTTCCTTCTCACATCCAACTATAAATCCAATTTTTTTATTATCAAAAGATGTTTTATAATAAGATAAACAACTTCCATCAGTTCCTCCTGAAAATTCATATAGTTCATTATTATACAAAATTGTCCATTTTTGATTATTTTTCAAAATTTTTCCATCTTTACTTAAAAGGACACTACCCCCACTTCTGAAATTTATTACGATTGTATCTTTGTATAAAAAGTTATTTGGAGATAATTCGTTTTTTAAAGTGATTTTATTTAAAAGGACAAAAGACAAAAGAACTATGTTAATTTTCATTTGACCTTTTCCCAAATTTCGTCAATTTCTTTTAGTGTCATATTTTCTATTTTTAGATTATTTTCTTTGATATATTCAAGAACCCTATTTAAACGATTTAAGAATTTTCTTGTAGCGTTTCTTAAAGCATCTTCTGGATTTACTTTATAGTGTCTTGATAAATTAACAATAGTAAATAATAAATCTCCAATTTCTTCAAAAATTTCATTTTCACTTTTAGCATTTTTCAATTCTTCTATTTCCTCATAAACCTTTTTTAAAACTTCTTCTTTATTCTCCCAATCAAAGCCAATTTTTTCAGCCTTTTGAGTAATTCTATATGCCAAATATAAGGCAGGCATAGAAAAATTTATATTTTTAAATAATTCTTCTCCTTTTGATTTTTCCCAATTTTCAAGAACTTCATCAGCACTATTTAATTTCTTATCAGAGAATACATGAGGATGTCTTTTAATAAGCTTATCAATAAGTTTTGAAATAACGCTATTTAAGCTTGTTAAATTTTTTTCTTGAGCAATTTTTATATGCATTAGGGCTACTAATAAAATATCACCTATTTCTTCTTCAAATTTTTGCCAATTTTTATCATCTATTGTATTTATTACTTCATAGCTTTCCTCAATTAGTTTATACTTTAAGCTTTCATTCGTTTGCTCTCTATCCCAAGGGCACTTTTCTCTTAAAATGTTTATTATCTCCCATAACCTTTGGAAATTTTCCATAAGTTCTAAAATTTTAAAGAAAAAATAATAAGCCTTGTTTAGTAATTCTGAAAATATAATCATTTCTATATTTTGCCCGCCCACCCTACGAAATAAGCCTTTGGCTTATAAATGCCCATTTTTATGCCTTGGGGGGCGAAGCCCCCCTATAATCCCCCGAAAAATCAATAGTTTTAAATGAATTTTATAAGTTATTGACAATCAAGGACTTAACATAATTTACTGGACAAAGCATAAGCCCTTTTAAAAAAATTGTTTTTTAACCTAACTTTAAAATTTTCAATATGAAGCTTCTTGAATACCAAGCGAAAGAAATTTTTAAAAATTATCAAATGCCTGTTCCTGATGGCTTTTTGTGTAAAAGCATAGAAGAGGTTGAAAATGTTTTAAAATCTATAAAATTTCCTGTTGTAATAAAGGCACAAGTTCCCGTAGGTGGTAGAGGAAAAGCAGGTGGTGTAAAGCTTGCTATGAATTATGAAGAAGCAATTGAAAAATCAAAAACTATATTAAATATGAAAATAAAATCAATTCCTGTTAAGAAAATTCTCATATCTCATGCAGTTGATATTAAAAAAGAATTTTATCTTGGAATAACGCTTGATAGAAAAATTAATAAGAATGTAATAATAACCTCAAAAGAAGGTGGAGTTGATATTGAGGAAGTTGCTAAAACAAACCCTTCTGCAATTTTAAAATATGAAATAGATCCATTTATTGGTTTAAGAGATTATGAAACAAGAGAAATTGCTTATAATTTAATTGATGATAAAACTATTGCTATGGAAATTTCAAAAATTATAAAAAAACTATATCAAGTTTATATTGATTGTGAAGCTCAACTTGCCGAAATAAATCCACTTGTAATAGATAATGAAAATAAAGTTTGGGTAATAGATGCAAAAATTCTTACAGATGATAATGCGTTATTTAGAAAAAGCTTTTTAGAAAATTATAGAGATTTAGATTATGAAAATCCTTATGAAATTATGGCAAAGGAATATGGACTTTCCTTTATAAAACTTGATGGAAATATCGGAAATATGGTTAATGGAGCAGGTCTTGCAATGGCAACTATGGATGTAATTAAATACTATGGAGGAGAGCCTGCTAATTTCTTAGATGTTGGTGGTTCGTCTAATCCATTAAAAACAAAGAAAGCAATGGAAATTATATTATCGGACAATAATGTTAAAAGTGTGTTTATAAATATATTTGGAGGTATTACAAGGACTGATGATATTGCACAAGGACTAATTTCAGCATTTAAAGAAATAGAAATAAATGTTCCCGTAGTAGTAAGACTTACAGGAACAAACGAAGAAATAGCTAAAAGGATGCTTAAAGAAAGTGGTTTAAACTTAATAATCGTTGATAGTATGTCAGAAGGTGCAAAAAAAGCAGTAGAATTGGCAAATAAGTGAATTTAATTTTTTTTCTTGGAATTGTTTCACTATTTGCAGATATTACTTATGAGGGAGCAAGAAGTGTAATTGGACAATACTTATTCGTTCTTGGTTCAAGTTCATTATTTGTTGGATTTATCGCTGGGTTTGGTGAATTTATAGGTTATTTTTTAAGGATATTGTTCGGATACCTTGCTGATAAGACAAGAAATTACTGGTCATTTATGATAATTGGATATTCTTTAAATGTCCTTTCTGTTCCACTTTTAGCATTTACTGATAATTACATAATAGCAGGAATTTTAGTTTTATTGGAGAGACTAGGAAAAGCAATTAGAACACCTTCAAGAGATACTATCATTTCATTTATTGGAAGCAAATATGGATATGGAATTTCATTTGGAATCCATGAGTTTTTAGACCAAATTGGTGCGTTAAGTGGTCCTTTACTTATTTTTGTAATCCTTTCATTATCTAAAAATGATTATAAATTAGGTTTCTTAATTCTTATTATTCCTGCTATTTTGTGCTTAATTTTTTTACTTTGGACAAAAATTAATTTTTCAAGTGTAAGGGAAATTGAAGTAAAAAGAAAAAATTATGAAAGTTTGAAAGCTAGTAAGAAATTTTGGATTTATACAATTGCTATTGGATTTGTAAGCTTTGGCTTTATTGATTTTGCCTTGATCTCTTATCACTATAAAAGAATAAATTTATTTGAACCTAATGTAATTGTTATTTTATATTCAATTGCAATGATAACCGATGCCATTGCTTCAATAATTCTTGGGAAATTATTTGATAAATTTGGAATAAGAATTCTTATAATTTCAGTTTTTTTAACCACTTTTTCAAATCCACTATTATTTTTTTTTAACGAAAAAACTTTAAGTTTTTTAGGAATAGTTCTTTGGGGTATAGGAATTGGAAGTCAAGAGTCAATAATGAGAGCTTATATTTCAAATATAATAAAAAAAGAGGAAAGAGCTACTGCTTTTGGAATTTTCAATTCAATATATGGATTTTCTTGGTTTATTGGTTCATTATTAATTGGTTATCTTTATTCAATTTCATTAGTTTATATGGTTGTTGTATCATTTTTATTTCAAATTTTTGGTCTCTTGATACTATTAAAATTTATGCTTTAAAATTTAGGACTTGACAACTTGTTGTATAAAGGGGGTGTACGGATTCGACGGGGGTTTGGGGCCTTCAAGGAGCATGCCCCTAGCCCAGGGTTAAAGGGCAAGCACGATAAGTGCAAACGCTAACTATGCTTTGGCTGCCTAATTGAAGGCAGCGGGCTCGTAATCTTCTACCCACCTGGAAGATTGCGAGCTTGAAATTGAGGTGGGGGTAGATAACCTTGGTCCCGGGTTATCTACCTACAACGGGACCTACGCCCTAAGGGTTTTGGCAAGCTTTCCCTTAGGGAAGAGATTAAAAGCTTGCCTAAGCATGTAGAGCCTTGGGGGCTTCAACCCTCGGACGCGGGTTCGATTCCCGCCACCTCCATTTTGTTGAAAAGGAGGAAGTAAAATGGCAGAGAGAAAGGAAAAACCTAAGAGTATAGAAGAAAAAGTAAGGGAGATAAAAGAAAAAGGATATCTCAACTACGAAAGTCCTCGTATAAATAAGTACGAATCAAGGTCAAGAAAAATCATAGCTGGGACTGTTTTTCCATCTGACGAAAGGCTAAAAGAAAATATAATGAGTATTGAGAATGCTCTTGGCATAGTTATGGCTTTGAATGTTTATAATTTTAAATGGAAGGGAACTGATGTAGAGGATACAGGCTTACTAGCACAGGAAGTTGAAAAAGTTTTTCCAAAAGCTGTAAAAACACTTGAAAATGGCATAAAAGTTATTGATTATAATAAACTTATTGCTTTAATAATTCAAGCTATAAAGGAGATAAAAGAAGAAATTGATAATTTAAAGTCTTAACAAGTGCCCTCATCGTCTAGCTTGGCCTAGGACGCCAGGTTCTCAACCTGGAAACCCGGGTTCAAATCCCGGTGGGGGCATATGAAAAAGAATATCCACCCAAAATACTATGAAGATGCTGTAATTGTATGTGCTTGTGGAAATAGGATAAAGACAGGTTCAACAAAAAAAGAAATTCATGTTGAAATATGTTCAGCTTGTCATCCATTTTATACAGGACAGAAAACACAAATTGTAGATACAGGAGGAAGGATTAAACGATTTAAAGAAAAATATGGAATAAAAGATGAATAGGATAATATTATTATTAGTTTTTTTAATATCATGTTCATCAAGTAAGGTTATATTTTCACTGGCAACACCTGATGAGTTTCAACCAGTTTCCTTAACATCATTTAAATCTGATGAGAAAAAAGATACAATTAAACAAGAAAAATCTTCTGAATATACTTGGAAAGCAGAAGCTGTAAAAGGTGCATTCGTTTATGGTTATCGCATTCAAGTTTTAGCAACATCAAATAAAAAACAAGTTGAAAAATTAAAAGAAGAAATATCAAAAAAAGGTATTAATTACCCAATTTATGTAAAATATGTTCCACCAATGTACAGATTGAGAATTGGAGACTTTCAAAATTATGAAGAAGCACAAAAAGCATTATCTCAAATAAAGAATTTAGGTTATAGGGATGCTTTTATTATTGAAGATTTTATAAATAAGTGATTTTTTTATTAACATTTGGCTTTGAAAAAAACGATTCTTGGATATCAAAAGATAAATTCAAACATTTTTTTGTATCATATATAATTTTTTCAGTTTCTTACGATGCAACCAATAAAAAAGAAAATTCAGCTATAATAACATTTTCAATAGGAATTTCAAAAGAAATTTATGATGGTTTTAAAAAAGAAAAATTTGGTTATAAAGACTTAATCTGGGATTTGCTTGGAATATCTTTTGGTTTAATTTTACTAAGATAAATTAACATTATCAAAACTGAAATGAAGTAATTTCCTGCTACAAATCTCCAATCACTTGATATTGTTATAAAAATAAAGATAATTGTATTTAAAATTGTAGGAATTAGAATTAAACGATAATTTTTCAGTTTAAAAAATAAAAATATCACTAAATAAAAGTAAAATGATGCTGTTGTTAAAATTTTAAAATAATTAAAAATTAAATCTGTAATTTTTTCAATAATTTTTTGAATTTGTGGAAGTTTAGGATTTTTATAAAGACCAATAGAATAAATTTTGGCATCAAAATGGATATATCTTTCATATTTATATTCATTAAAAAAACAAGGAACTGATAAGTTCCAAATCCAAGCTGATGAAAATATCTCGTGCTCTAAAAATGTTCCAAAATCAGAAAATACAAGCTTTAAAGCTAATTTTCTTAATTGCTTCCTATATTCTCTAAAATTTTCAAAGTTAATAAAATCACCTTCTTTTCCCCAAAATAAAGAACTTACACTTCTTGAATATCTTTCTTTAATACTATTAAAACTTAACATTTTTTCAATTAAATTTTTCTCTTCTTGACTAAATGGATAATTATTAACAACATAAGCGGAGACAATATAAAAGTCCTTTTGATAGCGAAAAGCGGTTTTATTAACTTTTAGAATTTCATAAAAGAAAAAATATGAACCTAAATAAATCAATATCAAAGAAAGGAAAATAATTCCAATTTTTTCAATTTTATCTTTAAACAATATAATCATAAAAACTAAAAGCAATGGAACAAGAATAATTCCATTATATCTAAAAAGCATTATAAAAGAAAGTGATATAATAAAAGCTAATAAATTAAATTTATTTTCTTTATATGAAAAATAAACTAAAAATGAAAACCAAATCAAAGAAAGTGTCCAAGGTGTATCTTTCCAAGCAGTTATTAAGAAAAGTGAAGTTAGTGGAAATGAAAAGAATAAAACTATAAATATCTCCTTAATTTTAAATTTACTTGTAATCCAAGCAAACAAAATTGAACTTATAATAATTTGAATGAAAACATAAAATCCAATGTGCTTAAAAATTTTTAAAACTATTAAAAATGTTAAGGTATGAAAAACTGCTTGCCAATCCTCTATGTTATAATAAAAAATTCTTAAAATTTGCCATAATTGATTTACACTATCACTATAGTAAATTCCTGGGAAATAAGCAAGAAAATAAATAAAAAGAATTGTAAAAATTATTGAAAAATGCCTCAAAAATAAATTTTTTGAAAATGTTAAAATAGCTGAAAAAATAAAACTATAAAAAATAACTACTAAAACATTCAAAAAAATTAAAAAGTAATTTAATTTCAAAGACTTTTTAACATTATTGTCTAATATAACTTCTTTACTTTCAGGTGATATTGAAAAACTCAAAAGCTCATTAACATAAATAGTATCCCATTTAACATAAGGGCTATCGCTTGATAAATTGAAAATTTTTTCAACATTATCAATTTTTACTTTTACTATTCCATATGTGGGATGATA
>CBFGJN010000040.1:0-18061 GCA_965649115.1 Caldifarciminota bacterium
CTTCCAAAGCTTGAAAATTTTAAAGGGTAATTTTTTTGAAACGAAATATGAGCATTTTAGAGCCAAAGCTTTAAAAAATAAGTAATTTTAGAATTACTAGACACAGCAATAACTTAAATTTTTTAGACTTTAAAATTTTCGCTATGGCTGAAATTACAAGAATAGCTGGTGTTCTTGTTGTTGGAAAAGGATTAAGAGGAGCAAGAATGAATGAGATTGTTAAGGTTGGAAAGGAAAAACTTGTAGGTGAAATAATAAGATTAAAAGGTGATACTGCTTATATTCAAGTTTATGAAGATACTTCAGGACTTTTCGTGGGTGAGCCAATTGAGAGAACAAATGAATCATTAGCAGTTGAACTTGGTCCTGGTTTACTTGGAAAAGCATTTGATGGAATACAAAGACCATTAGATGTTATAATGAATAAAGTTGGTCCTTTCATAACAAGAGGTATAGATATTCCTGCACTTGATTATGAGAAAAAATGGTTTTTCAAACCAATTCTTAAAGTTGGTGATAAAGTTAAATTGGGTTATATAATTGGTGAGGTTCAAGAAACACCATCAATTGTCCATAAAATAATGATTCCACCAAATTTAAAAGGTAAAACTGAACTATCAAAAGAGGATTTAGAAGAAACTTTTACAATTTTAGATATTAAGGAAGGTGAATTTACAGTAAAAGAAACAATAGCAATTATAAGAAGTGATATTGAAAAGAAAGATTATGAGATAAAACTTTCTCATAAATGGCCAGTAAGAATACCAAGACCTGTTATAAAGAAAGAACTGCCAATTATTCCATTATTAACAGGCCAAAGAATTCTTGACACACTATTCCCAATTGCTCTTGGTGGAAATGCTGGTCTTCCTGGTGGTTTTGGAACTGGAAAAACGGTAACAGAACAAACTCTAGCAAAATATGCTCTCGTTGATGTTGTAGTATATATAGGTTGTGGTGAAAGAGGAAATGAAATGACAGAAGTTCTAACAGAATTTCCACACCTTGAAGACCCTTCAAGGCCAGGAGCACCTCTAATGGACAGAACAATATTAGTTGTTAATACATCAAATATGCCCGTTGCTGCAAGAGAAGCATCTATATACACAGGTATAACACTTGCGGAGTATTATAGAGATATGGGATATAATGTTTTACTTTTAGCTGACTCAACAAGTAGATGGGCTGAAGCATTAAGAGAATTATCTTCAAGACTTGAAGAAATGCCTGGAGAAGAAGGTTATCCAACTTATTTATCATCAAAATTAGCTGCGTTTTATGAAAGAACTGGAAGAGTTAAAACATTAAGTAATTTTGAAGGTTCTGTAACTGCTGTTGGAGCTGTATCTCCACAAGGTGGAGATTATTCAGAACCTGTAACCCAATCAACACTTAGAGTTGTAGGAGCATTTTGGGCACTTGATTCAAACTTAGCAAGAAGAAGACATTATCCTGCAATAAATTGGTTAAGAAGTTATACACTTTATTATCCATTAATTGAAAAATGGTACAAACAAAATGTAAATGAGAGATGGAGTGAGCTTAGAAACTTCATCAGCAGTATATTACAAAAAGAAGCAGAATTACAAGATATTGTTCAGTTAATAGGTCCTGATGCTTTACAAGAAATGGAAAGATTAATTCTTGAAATTGGAAAAATTATAAGACTTGGTTATTTACAACAAAACGCATTTAATCCTATTGATGCAAGTTGTTCATTAAAAAAACAATTTTTAATGATGAAAGCAATTTACGATTTCTACAATATCCTTAAATCTGCTATTGAAAGTGAACTTATATCTGCTGATGAAATTGAAAAATTGCCACAAGTTGAAAGAATTATAAGATTAAAGGAAGTAGAGGAGGACAAAGTAGAAGAAGAAATAAACAATATCCTAAATTCTTTAAAAGAAGAACTAAATCAGAGGGAAAAAGCTGCTTAATATAATTCTTTCTCAAATACTAATAATTAAAGAAATAAATATCAACGGAAATAATTTTTTTAACAAAAAAGAAATTTTTGAAATACTAAAAATAAAAGAAAATTCAGAGTTTAGTAAAGTTAGACTAAAAAGTGCAATTTCAAGACTATATAGCAAGTACTATTCTTTCGGTTTTTTCAATGTTAAAATAAATTACAATTATGAGTTTTTGGAGATGGGAAATGTTGTTATAAGTATAAACATAGATGAAGGTAAAAGATTTTATATAAAGGAAATTCAATTTGAAGGAGACAGCTTATTAGATACTCTTATTCGCATTATCCCGAAAAAATTACCAATTGCTTATTCTGATGAATTTGTTAATAATTTTGAAAGTCAAGTTTATTACCTTTACTACAATAATGGATTTCCTTTTGTTAATATATTAAGAGATACCATTCTTGAAAGTGATAGTTTAATAACGATTAAGGAGAAAATTAGTGCAGGTAAAAGGATAATAATAAAGCAAATAAAAATTGAAGGAAATAAAAAAGTAAGAGATGCTATATTTTTTAAAGAAATCACAATAAAAGTTCCAAGCTATTTTAACTATAATCAAATCATTCAATCAATTCAAAGAATATATTCTTTGAGGTTATTTAAAAGTGTAAATTATAAAATTGAAAATGATAGCATTTTAGTCTTTCAAGTGGTTGAATCACCTGAAAGATATTTAGAAACAAATTTTGGTTTTACATATCCTTACTTTTTAAATATCAGTTTTCTTATCGGACACTTAAATATATTTGGAAATGTCCAGAATTTAGAACTTATAACAAATGGACTTTTTAGTTGGACAGATAATAAAATTTTATTAAATGATAGGTTAATTAGTTTAAATTTTAGAGAACGATATTTTCTTGATATGAAAAATTTATTTCTTAACTCAAATATCATTTATAGTAAAACAGGTCAAATTGGGCAGATTGAAGACTACGGTAAAATTGAAGAAATTGGATTAAATGCTGAAATTTTAAGACAATTCTCAAATTACTTTTATAGTGCTTTTAGCATATTGTTAAAAAATAGTATAACGCTTGGATATGAAGATAGAAGAATTATATTAACATTATCTCAAAGAGTTGTTTATGATGATAGAAATAGCTATTTAGATGCTACAAAAGGTTTTGTTTCAAGTTTTTCAATTTCAGAAGCTTTCATTCAAGCAAAATTTATAAAACTTAACGAATTGTATTCAAAGTACTTTTATAGTTTTGCATTTAGGATAAGGATGGGTCAAATTTTTGGCAGTGATATTCCGTATTCTGAAAAATTCTTTCTTGGAGGTGAAGGAAGTGTTAGAGGTTATTTAAACAATTCAATTGGAGAAACTTTTGATAACTTGCAACCTGCAAGTAATCATTATATAAATGGTAATTTTGAATATAGATGGAGATTTAGCGATTTTTTTGGAATTACATTTTTTTATGATTTTGCTATCGTTTCAAACGAATTTATTAATTTAATAAGAAACAATGTTTATAGTGGCTATGGAATTGGATTTCGTTTTTATATTAACTTTATACCCATCCGCTTTGATTTCGCGTTAAATCCAGATTCAAAAATTTTACCAAAAGATTTATTTATCTATTTTAGTATAGGACAAATGTTTTAGAAATTTGTTTTAATGAACCTGCTTTGTCCAATAATTATTGTTAAGCGATTGATAATCAATAATTTATAAAATTTTTAAGGAAATTGTTGATTTATTGGGGGGATTATTAGGGGGGCTTCGCCCCCCAAAAGCAAAAAACGGGTATTTTAAAGCCGAAGGCTTAAATTTAGGGTGGGTGGGGAAAATATAGAAATAATCATATTTTTAGAATTACTAGACAAAACATAATGAACCTTATTTTTTGCTTTAAAATTTTAGAAGTGTATTACAAAAGGGTAGTAATTGTTAATAAACTTGGAATCCATGCAAGACCTGCTACAAAAATTTCGGAAATTGCAAATAAATTTAATTCTGAAATATATATAGAAAAAGATGGAATTTGTGCAAATGCCAAAAGTATCTTAGGGATATTGATGCTTGTTGCTCCTAAGGGAACTGAACTTATAATAAGAGCAGAAGGACCAGATGAAGTTGAAGCTGTTGAAAGCATAGCAAAACTCATAGAAGAAGGATTTGGTGAAGAAATATGAACGAGAAAATAAAGAAATTGGAAGAATTGAAAAAGAAAGCATATGAAGGTGGAGGAAAAAGCAAAATCGAAGAACAACACAAAAAAGGCAAATTAACAGCAAGAGAAAGATTAGAGATATTATTAGATGATTTTGATGAAGTGGATTTATTTGTTGTCCATCAAGCTCATGATTTTGGAATTGATAAAAAGAAATTCTTAACAGATGGGGTAATAACGGGTTTTGGAATTATTGATGGTAGAAGAGTAGCAGTATTCTCACAAGATTTCACAATATTTGGAGGGACAGTATCAAAAACAAATGCTCAAAAAATTGTAAAAATTATGCAAATGGCTCTTAAAGTTGGAATTCCTATAATAGGTTTAAATGATTCAGGAGGAGCAAGGATACAAGAAGGTGTATCAGCACTTGGAGGATATGGAGATATATTTCTACATAATGTTTTAGCAAGTGGTGTTGTTCCTCAAATATCAGCAATACTTGGACCTTGTGCAGGTGGAGCGGTTTATTCACCAGCCTTAACTGACTTTATATTTATGAAAAGAGAAACAAGCTATATGTTCATAACAGGTCCAGATGTTGTAAAAGCAGTAATGCACCAAGATGTAAGTTTTGAAGAGCTTGGAGGAGCAGATGTTCATGCAAGCATATCAGGAATAGCTCATTTTGTTTATGATAAAGAAGAAGAATTATTATTATCAATTAGAAAACTTTTAACTTATTTACCTTCAAATAATTTAGAAAATCCACCTTTTGTTCAAACTGATGATGATCCAAATCGTGAAATTCCCGAATTAGATGATATTATTCCAATAGAACCAACTGAACCATATGATGTAAAGGAAATTATTAAAAAAGTTTTAGATGAAGAGACATTTTTTGAAGTTCAAGAAAATTTTGCTCAAAATATTGTAATTGGATTTGGAAGAATTGGAGGACATGTAGTAGGAATTGTAGCAAATCAACCTTTACATTTATCAGGTGCATTAGATATTAAGGCATCTGTAAAAGCTTCAAGATTTGTTAGATTTTGTGATTGCTTCAACATACCAATTATAACATTTGTTGATGTTCCTGGATTTATGCCAGGTGTTGAGCAAGAACATGGTGGAATTATTAAGGAAGGAGCTAAATTGATTTTTGCTTATGCAGAAGCTACTATTCCAAAAATAACAATTGTTTTAAGAAAAGCTTATGGAGGAGCTTATGATGTAATGGGAAGCAAGCATTTAAGAGCGGATATCAATTTAGCTTGGCCAAGTGCGGAAATAGCAGTTATGGGACCAGAAGGAGCAGTTAAAATTCTATATAAAAAGGAAATAGAAAAACTTGAAAATTTAAATGAGTTTATAAAAGAATATAGAGAAAAATTTGCTAATCCTTATTATGCTGCAAGTTTAGGATTTATAGATGATGTTATAAGACCTTCTAAAACAAGAAAAATTATTTACAATTATCTTCAACTTCTTGAAAATAAAAGACAAACATTACCATATAAAAAACATTCAAACGAACCCCTGTGAAAATTGCTATATTTTCTGAAAGTTTTCTACCCTTAAAAACAGGTGTTGCAAAATTCACATATGATTTATGCTATTACTTAAAGAAAAGAGGACATGATGTTATTTTGATAACAGGAGATTTTGGAATTAATTACAATTTTGATTTTGAGGTTGTAAGAATTGGAAAAATTTCAAAAATTTATGCTAATGGAAGTTGGACTTATTTTATATTACAAAATCCTATTTCTTTCTATGAGAATTTAAAGAAAGTTTTAAATTATTATAAAATTGAAATTTTTCATAATCAGGGACCTCTTGGACCACCATATTCTGTATTAAGTTCATTTTTTGCTAAAAAAATAAACAAAAACATAAAAACAATTGGAACATTTCACTCAAAACAAATGAAAATAACCACTAGCTTAAAGCTATATTCAAATTTTGTTAAAAAATTCATAAATTACAACGATATTTTAACCGCTCCAAGTAAATCAACTGCTAATGAAATGAAATATATATTTAATGTAAATCCTATTGTAATTCCAAATGGTATAAATTTAGAAAAATTTAATTGTAATTGTAAAAAATTTGAAGATAATTCATTTAAAATTTTGTATGTTGGAAGACTTGATTATAGAAAAGGTGTTGATATTCTTTTAAAGGCATTTGAAAAAATAAATAATGATAAATTTGAGCTTTGGATTGTAGGAAGTGGTCCTTATAAAAAAATTGTTCTTGAATACATTGAAAAATATAAAAATATAAAACTTTTTGAAAATGTTGAAGATGAAGAATTAGTTAATTTTTATAGTAATTGTGATATTTGTGTTTTTCCAACAAGAGGAGGTGAGGCTTTTGGCATTGTCTTGCTTGAAGCATTTGCTTGTGGTAAGCCTGTAATATGTTCAAACATAGATGGTTATAATGAGGTTGCTAATGAAGATTGTGCTTTATTTTTTAAGAATATGGATTATGAAGATTTAGCAAACAAAATTCTTTTGTTATATAATAATAAAAATTTAAGAGAAAAACTTTCAAAAAACGCCCTTCAAAGAGCTAAAAATTTTGATTGGAACAAAATTGTTTTAGAATTTGAGAAGACATATCTTATATAATTTTCTATATTTTGCTCACCCACCCTGAATTTAAGCCTTCCGCTTATAAATGCCCATTTTTCGGCAGAGGGGGGCTTTGCCCCCTGAATTCCTCCATAAAGTCCATATTCAGTCGTTTGGGTCAAGTGGAGGACAAGTACACTCGTAATAACAGGCTCCACTTGTACAACCTGCAAGGGGGCAGGTTATCCAATGATGACAATATCTTTCATAACTATAACAAGTCACAATGTACAGAGAGCAATGAGAACAACCCTTTTTTCAAAATTTTGAAATTGTTTATTTCTTTAACCTTACAAGATGCATTATTCAAAAATATTGAAAATTGATAGTTGTAGATTTTGTTTTTTGAGATAAAAGCAAGCGTATAAGACTCGTTATTTTTAGCAATAGTAAATAGGTCTTTATTTTCATGACTAAAAAGCTTATCTTCAATAAGATAAAACATTTATTTATAAGTTGTACCTTGCAAAGACTTATTAAGGGGATTTACAAATAAACTGATTTGTGTGTAATAAAGTCCCCCAACCTCAAAATTATTTCACATAAAATTTTGTCCTTTGATCTTCAACATCAACAATATATGCTCCCGACTTTAAATTATTATCAATCGTTATTTCATTTATACCTTTCAATTTAACATCAAATTCCTTTTCAAGGACGATTCTTCCTGAAAAATCAAAAATTCTTATTTTGTAATTTTTTATCTCATCTGCATAGAATCTAATTGTAAATTTTTGACTTTGCTTAATAGGATTCGGATAAACTAAAATGTTAATTTTTTTAATACTTGGAAAATCTGAAATCTCATTATAATTTAAAAATGAATAAAATAACCGATTATTTGAGATTAAAGACCAAAAATAAATGTTATTTTTAATATCAGAATAAGCAAAAGTACTATCTGTTATTATTGGATAAACTTCATTAAAACCTTTTGAGTAGTTAAAAATGAATGAATTGAAAATGATATTTGTATCTGAACTTAAAGCAAATGAAGTTCTTTCACTTATAAAGCCCATCAAAGCACCGTTGAAATCATATTTATAAATTCCATTTTTTGTAATTACTAAAATTCCATTTTGAAAATAACTTAAAGCAATAGGCTTACTTTTTAAACGGACTTGATTTAAAACATCTAAATTTCTATTTAGTATCCAAAGATAATTATTTGTAGCTGTAAAAATTCTATCTTTTAAGATAATAGGCATTATTTCAATAGGATTTGGTAAAATTTCAAGTTCTTTTGATTTTATTATATTTAATTCACCATCAATAATATAGAATGTTCCATCAATTCCTTGAAGATAAATTGTATCATTTTTAATTAAGAAACATGTTGAAATAGGAAAGCTTAAATAAACTGACTTATAAATTGTTTGACTTACTGGATTAAATAAAATAAGTTTTCCTTCATCTGTTCCAAAAAGGATATAATTTTTTAGTTTTCTTAAACAACTTCTAATTGGAAAATTAACATTCTTTGTCCAATTATTTGAAAATGTGTTTGAAATTAAAAAACTATATAAATTACCATCAGTTCCTCCTAAATAAACCTCATAAGTTCCATTATTATCAAAGTCTTCAATAATCGGTGGATATTTAAATAAATAGGGATAGAATGTGAAATCTCTAAATTGAATGAATGTTTTAACCAATGGTTGATTATAATAGCTTTGACCATTCTTTTTAAAAAGATAAAGTTCAGAGTAAATTCTAACGCTATTTGTATTTTTATCAAGTGTATCAATATGACCATCAAAAAGAACAATAATTAAGCTATCTTTTAAATTAAAAAATTGCCTTTGAAACTTATAATTTTCATTACCAAAATAAATTTTTGATAATTTTTCATTTTTAATTTTAAAACTCATAATGTTTGAAACACTCGATATATCGTAAATTTCAAAACCTGTCAATTTATTTTCATTTGATTTGATTGAAGGATAAGTGAAATCACTTATGCTATTTCTATTACCATTATAAAATGGATCATATTTTGAACCTTTCCAACCTTCTGGAAACTTTATAAAATATTGAAAATCTGGAACGCCATCTGCTTCAATTAAAACAACACCCATTGGTCTATTACTTTGAAAATCAGGCCCTAAACTATCTATGATATTCCTATCAACATGCCATATTAAAATTCCTTCACCAGGTAAGGCATAATCCCATTCCTCATCATATATACCAAATATTAACGAACTATCATTATTGTAAATAAAATTAACTTTTTTATCTTCAATTTTTTCTCTTTTTCTAAACTCAATTAAAAGATATTCTTTATTATCAAATTCAATTTTATAAAATTGTGGATAAAATGAAGATGGAAGGATATTAAATACTTGTTCATTTTTAGAAGGTTGAATTTTTACAAGTTCATTAGGCATAATAATTCTTTGACATGATGGACAAATTAAATTTAATATGCTATCCATATAAATTTTTGTATATGCACCTGGTAATGTCGGTAAATAACCCTCTGGAATGTTATCAATATCTCCACCATAACCACCAACAGCCATTAAATCAAAATAACCTGCTCCTGTCCCAAGTCCCGAATAATCATATAAATCATCAACAAAGAAAATTAAGTGATTTAATTCATGAACAGCTGTTCCTTGAAGTCCTATATTTAAACCATCTTGTCTTAGTGTTTGTGGAATTAATGTTGCATCATAAATTGTATCATTTCCATTATTCACAATAATATAAGGTTCTCCAAGATAATAATCTAATGCTCCTGCAAAAATTGTAAGAGCTGGCAAATCATAAGGTGTATCACCATTTACATCAGTTTGATAAGCTGAACCTGCATAAAATATAACAATTCTTCTAAATATAAGCTCACCAGGTTGTGGATTACAATAAGCTAAATTATTATTTGAAAATATACCCATTTGATCAGCACTTCTAATAGCATCTCTAAAAAATGATGTTATACCTTGTGCGAAAAATCCTAAATCTCCATAATATCTAATTTTATGTGGAACTTTAACAATAGGAGAAACTGAATATTTAAATTTAATTCTATGATAAGTTGCAGAGAGAAAGTAATTTTTTGAAAACTCTAAAATTGAAGAAAAATATAAGCTATCATAAGGTGGTTTGAAATCAAAAGTTCCCTTAATACCATAACTTGTTGTATCAAATGTTCCATCACCAGTAGTAAGTGGATCATCGGGGATTTCTTTTTGAAATTCAACTCTTAATGCCAATATACAAATTGTTAAGGTATCGTTTTGAAAAGTACCAAATTTATTTTTATAAAATTTAAGTTGGTTTATCCTTTTATTGAAAAATAGCATTTGCTTTTCAACATAAGAAAATTTTTCAAATAGCTTTTTATTTAAATCCAAATTGCTAAAAAGAAATAAAATCATCCACTAATAAACCTATTTAAAACATTATTAACAAAATCAAGGACAATTGAAGGATAAATTCCTATAAAAATTACAAGAACTAAACATAAAGCAGTTATGAACAATGGTAAATAAGCAAATTTAACCTCCTTTTCGCCATCAGAGAAAACATAATAAACTACTCTTAAATAATAATAATAAGAGATAACACCATTAATAAAGAGCCAAATTGCAAGTCCAATATCACCAACATTGACAATAGAATAAGCAATATAAAATTTCGCAAAGAAACCTGCAAGGGGAGGGATACCTGCAAGTGAAAGCATAAATAAAGCAAAGCTAATTGCTATAAATGGACTTTTCTTATATAAACCTTTTAAATTTTCTATGCTTGTGTCATCTTCAGCTACCATTTGAACAATTGAAAATGCTCCGAATGTTGTTATTGTATAAATGAATAAAAATAATATAATTGATTTAAAACCTTCAATTCCTCCCGAATAAATTGCTGTTAATCCATAACCAGCATTAGCAATCGTTGAAAATGCTAATAATTTTTTAATACTATTTTCTCTTATAGCAGCCAAATTACCAATAATCATAGTAAAAACACTAATCCATAAAATTAAATCTTCCCATAGCTTTGGATATGAACTAAAAACACCTTGAAACAGTTTTAGAACAATTGCAAATGCAGCCGCTTTTGATATTGTTGAAATATAACTTGCAGTTGGAGATGGGGAACCTTCAAATACATCAGGTGTCCAGAAATGAAAAGGAACAGCAGATAATTTAAAACCAAGACCCACAATTAGAAATCCTATTGCGATAATTGATAAGAAATCCTTTGATTTAAGTAATCCAAAGAAACTTCTAAAAGCATAATTTTGAAATAAACTCTCAAATGACAAACTACCACTAACAAAATATAGAAATGCTATTCCTACTATCAAAAAGGAGCTTGAAAATGCCCCAATAAAAAAGTACTTTGTTGCTGCTTCATAAGAAAATAAACTTCTTTTATATCCTACAAGAGCATATAATGAAAACGAAAGAATTTCAAGTGATAAAATAAAAACTGCCCAATTCTCACTTTTTGGAAGCAACATTGAACCAAGAAGAGCAGAAAATATAAGGAAATAATAATCACCACCAGACCTATTTTTATAATAATCATAAGATAGCATTACAAAGAAAATTGTTCCAATTAAGAAAATTAAATCAAATAATCTTTCAATTGGTCCAAATTTTAAACTTTCAATTATATATTTTGCATATTCATAATTTTGAGCAGTTTTAAGTAATTCTTGAAAAAACTCCTTATTCATTTTAAGTAACTGTTCAAAAACAAAATAGGTTGAAATAAATAAAAGAATTAAAGAAATCAAAAAAGCTATTAAACCTTTCCTTGGAAAAAGAATTTCTATAATTAAAAGTAATATAATACCAATTGAAACTGTTATTTCAGGTGAAAAGAAGTAAAAGATGTTCATTTTTCACCTCCTTTTTTTATAATACTCACAATATGTTCAGAAGGTTTTTGTAAAAATTTAAAAATGAAATTTGGATATATTCCAATAGAAAAAATAAGAATAATTAATGGCGTTAAGATAAACCATTCTCTTATGTTCAAATCTTTGATTTTTTCAAATTTAATTTCAAGATATGATATTTTCTGAAATGCAGGAAGCATATAAATAACAGAAATAACAATTCCTAAAACTGCAAATATAGCCCAAGAAAAATTCTTCAAACTTACACCAAGAAGAATAAGAAACTCTCCAATAAATCCATTAGTTCCAGGAAGACCGACTGATGATAACATAAATAAACCAAAGAAAACAATTAAAACAGGAACTGTCTTAGCAAGACCTCCAAATTCAGAAATACTATTCGTTTTAAATCTTTCATATAGAAATCCTGAAACTAAAAATAAAGCAGATATTATTATTCCGTGATTTAGAATTTGGATACTTGCTCCATTTATTCCATAACTATTTAGTGAAAATATTCCAAGTGTAATAAAGCCCATATGTGAAAATGAAGAAAAAGCAATTAACCTCTTAAAGTTATCTTGAACATAAGCCATAAATCCACCATAAATGATTGAAATTATTGATAAAATAGCAAAAATATAAGCATAATCAATTGAATAACTTGGAAATAGAGGAATTAAAAATCTTAAAAAACCATAACTTCCAATTTTTGCCATAATACCTGCAATAATTAATGCCACACTACTTGGAGCGTTAGTATAAGCATCAGGAAGCCATGCATGGAAGGGGAAAATTGGTGTTTTTACAGCAAAAGCAATTGCAAAGGAAACAAAAATTAGTAATCCTAAATTATCTTTTAGTAGTGGAATTTGTTCTAATAAATCCAAATAATTTAAAGTCCTAAATTGTAAGTAAATGATAATTATTGAAACAATAAGTAAAACAGAAGCAAAAGCTGTATATAATAGAAATTTAAAACTTGCTTTAACTTTATCATTATCACCCCAAATTAAAATTAAAAAATAAGCAGGAATTAAAGAAAATTCGTAAAAAACAAAAAATAAGAATAAATTTAGTGAAGAAAAAACACCAACTAATGAACCAGTTAAAAACAAATACCAAAACGCAAATTCATTTTCTCTATTTTTAATTAAATTAATTGAAGAAAGAAAGCCTAAAAAAGATAAAAATGTTGTTAAAACAATAATTAGATAACTTAAACCATCAACGCCAAGATAGTAATCTATATTTAGACTTTCTATCCATTTATATCTCTCAATAAATTGGAAATTCTCAGAAAAATTAAAATTTCCAAGAGGTAAAAGACTTAACAAAAATTCAAATAATAGAACAACAGACGACCAAATCCAAACAAAGTTCCTATTCTTTATAAGCAGTAAAAGCAAAGATGAAAAAATAGGGAAAAATATAAGAATAGTTAAAATCCCATTCATTTTCTTCCTCCTTTTGAAAAGTTCAAAATTTTATAGCTTAAAAAATTTTCATAAGAACACAAAAGCCGCCAGCAGAAAAATGAGTATTCTAATGATTTAATTTATAAAAATTTTTTTGAAATTATGGGCGGGAAAATAAAGAATTATTGGACACAGCAAAAAATCCAAATTTAAACTTTAAAATTTCGCAAAGTGATTACTTTTCTTTTTTCTACAATTGTAAGGCAGGAAACTTTTGGTATTTCAAGTTTTCTAATTCCTGATGAAAATGAAAGAGTAGTTTTCCCATCTTCACAAACATTATTTTCTAATGTTATTCAATTTGAAATTACATATAAAAGTGCATTTTTTACATTTCCAATCCTTGAAAATTTAAATTATAGTTTTTATTTTGATACAATTTATGGAATTGGCACAGCTTATAAATTTGAAAATTTTTCATTAGGCTTTAATGGTTTTAAGTTAGATAGTGAATTTTTGTTTAATTTTGGTGCTTATGTAAATTACAATAATTTTGAAAGTAAGTTTTCTTTAAATTATAAAAATAATCAGAACTTTGGTTTAAGAAGTTTTTTTAAATTGTCATTCTTTGAGCAATATAGCTCAAGATTATATTTAGAATACCAAAATAATTTAGATGCTATTATTGGAATTTTTTATGAACCTTCTAAATATAGATTTTTAAGTTTTGGATTATCAAAAATTGATAATAACTATTTTTCTTTTAGTAGTTTAGAAGTCTTAATTTTTAGAGATTTTTTAACACTTAGAGGGAGTGTTTATGAAGACCTTAAAAACAATAAGTTATTCTTAAATTATGGCTTTTCAATAAGTTATGAAAACTTGAGAGGTGATTTTATTGTAAATAAAGATGCTTTCAAGTTGGGAATTTATTATAAATTTAATATGTTTTAGTTTATTTTAATAGTTGAATGATTGCTGGATTTTTAAGAAATAAAGCTGAAAGCTTATTTTCAGGGTGGGAAAAATAAGAAATAATGATATTTTCAGAATTATTGGACATAGCACCCCCAAAGCATAGTTATCGTTTAAAATTTTCTATACTTATGATTTTGCTTTTTATAAATTGTATATGTCAAAATTTAAATTTCTTTCAAGCTCTTGAAAAAGCAGATATGGTATTTGAGGGGATTTTAGTAAAAAGTGATAGTTTATTGACTTTTAAAGTTATAAATTCTATAAAACAAACAAGTGATACACTTTTAGTAATTTATAATGATAATGAATGCCCCTATAACTTTGAATTGAATAAATTATATAGGGTTTTTGTTAAAAAGGAGGGAAATAAATTAATAACAGATAAATGTTTTGGTAATGAAAAGATTGAAGATTATGAGGAAATTAGAGACTATTCAGAATGAAGTTATTTTGGAAGTTCTAAGAAAAAGAGGAATTGATGAAAATTATTTAGAATTTATGTTAAATGCAAAAATAGAAGATATTGAGGACCCTTTCAATTTAGAAAACATTGATTTGGCAATAGATTTAATAATAAAAAATATAAAAGAAGGAAAACCAATTTTGATACATGGTGATTATGATGCGGACGGAATAACATCCTTAGCACTTCTTTATAGAGCATTAGAAAAAATTTATGATAAGAATAAAATTATTCCATATATTCCTAATAGGTTTAAAGAAGGTTATGGATTTTCAGAAAATTCAATAAAAATTGCAAAAGAATACAATTCTAAACTTATTATAACTGTTGATTGTGGCATAACAGGACTAAATGAAGTAAAAAAAGCAATAGATGAAAACATAAATGTTATAATAACAGACCATCATGAGCCATTAGATATCCTACCAAATGCATCCGCTATAATTCATCCTAAAATAAGTCCAAAATATCGTTTTAAGCAACTAACAGGTGTAGGTGTTACATTTAAATTAGTAATGGCTCTTTTTAAAAAATTTAATGTTAATATAAACAATTTACTTTGGGACTTGGATTTGGTTTCTCTTGGGACAATAGCAGATATGGGTGAATTAACTTATGAAAATAGAATTCTTGTTAAATATGGTCTTGTTGTTTTAGAGAGAAGTAAGAAAGCAGGAATAAAAGCAATAAAATATATTTCTGGTATTAAGGAAAAAATTTCACCATGGCATATTTCATTTATTATTGCTCCAAGAATAAATGCTGCTGGAAGAATGTCTGACCCGATTTATTCTTTTAAATTACTTACCTCAAAAAGCGGTAAGGAGGTTCTTGAAATTTCAAAAATTTTAAATGAATTAAACAGAAAAAGGCAAAATGAAGAGAGAAAAATAATTGAATCTATAAATAAACAAATAAAAGAAAAATTAAATAACTATGTTCTTGTCTTAGATGATTGGGGATGGCACGAAGGTGTAATTGGTATAGTTGCAAGTAAAATTTGTGAAAAATTCCATAGACCTACAATTATTATTTCTAAACTTGGAAAGTTTTCAAAAGGCTCTTGTAGAAGTATTGAGGGTTTTCATATTCAAAAGGCACTTATGGAATTATCTCATTTACTTGAAGAATTTGGTGGTCATAGTATGGCAGCGGGATTTACTATTAAAACGGAAAACATAGAATCATTTAAAAAGGAAATTGAAAAAATAGCAAGAAGAGAATTGAAAGAATATCATTTAAGGAAAATTTTTAATTATGAAGCTGAACTTAAACCAAGTGATATAAATAAACAATTCATAATAGACTATACAAAATTATCACCATTTGGTATAGGTAATGAACACTTTACTTTCCTCCATAGAAATTTAAAGGTTATTTCAATTGAAAAGTACAAGAGAAGTCTTGAAATTTTATTCTCAAATGGGAAGATTAAGTTCAAAACGAAAATTTTTCAACCTGAAAATGATTGGTTTGAATTGAAAGTTGGTGATATTGTAGATTTAATTTTCAAATTCACTGATAACTTTATATCAAAAGAAGGCTTTAACATTAAAGCTTTAAAATTTATAAAATGAATTATATAAGCTTAATTGATATTATTATTACAATTTACAAAAGATTAAAAATTTTTTTGATATTTTTGTTGATTCCAATTTTTCTCTGCTTAATTTATATTCTTATTACAAAACCAATATATAATCCCACTGCTATTGTAAAGGCTAATATATATGAAACTGTTCCTACTTGGATAGCAGATTTATTACAACAGAGACTTGTCCCTTCAACACCTGTTGACAGAATGGCAAGTCAAGTGGAACTTATAAAAGTTTTATCTAAAAATGTTTTAAAGGAAAACGGTGTTAATGTTGATTTTAAATTCAATAAAAACTACTTCAAAGTTATTCATAAGAGAGCAATTGTTGATACAATTAGGAAAAATTTAAGTTTTAAAATTATTTTTTATCCTGAAAGTATTTTGGTTTTTGAAAAGAGCAAAATTTTATGCTCTGGAAAATTTGAAGATACAATAAATTGTAATTATTTTTCATTTGTTATTAAAAAATTGAAAAATTTCAATAAACCTTTTGAAGGCAAAATTACTTATAAAAATCCACAACTTACTATTGATGAATGGGTGAAAAATAGAATAAATGTTAATCAAATTGGTATTAGTGATTTAATTAAAATAAGTGTTGAAAGTGATAATCCTGAATATGCTGTAAAATTAGTAAATAGTATAGCAAAGGAATATGTTAATTACTCACTTGAAGAGGAAAAACGATTAGCAAGAGAAACAAGGAAAAGACTTGAAGTGTTTTATGAGGAAGCCCAAAAAAGGGTTGATTCTTTGAAGAAAATTATAAAAGCCTTAAAAGTAGATACCTTATCACTTGTGACTTATATTTTAGATTTTGGTCTTGGTAATGAACCTATGGCAAGAATTGTTGAAAGATATTTTAGTAATCCTGGTGATGAGATTCTTAAAAAGGTTTCAAGAGAGTATGTAAATAAGTCTTTAACACTTGAAGAGATATTTAGTGCATATAATATGCTTGTTGGTCAAAGAAATGGCCTTATGTCTGCTATTGAAAATACAAAGCTTGTAGAAGCAAAAAGTGTTTCAGTTGCTCAAGTCCTTGAATATGCCATAATTCCTTCCAAACCAAAATGGCCAAAAAAATTTTTACTCTTAATTCTTTCATTTATTTTTGGAATAGTTTTTTCTACAATTTTAACACTAATTTTTGATAGACTTGATAAAAATGTATTTACCACTACTAAATTAAAGTCAATTTTAAATGAAAATGTTAGGGTATTTTATAACTTTTCAAGTTTAAAGTTTTATCTTATTTCAAATGGTTTTTCAAAAATATATTCAAATGAAAAAATTGATAATTTTGAAAGTGCTAATTTGCAAGAGGCAGACTTAGTCTTAATTGTTTTAAGAAAACCAATAAGTGAAGATGAATTTATTAAACTTATAAAACTTTCAAAAAATAAAGAAAAAGTTATTTTTATTCCAATTTAATTTGCTTTGTCCATAGCCTTATTTTCAGAGTGGGCGGGGAAAATAAGGAATAATCATATTTAATTTGACAATTTGAATCATTTTTGAACTTGTGCTTTAAAATTTTGACACTTACCAACTGGCTATATACAGCTCGGTAGCATACCCTGAAGATTTATAAATTTTTTTATGGAGGGTTTGATCCTGGCTCAGGGTTAACGCTAGCAGCGTGCCTTAGCCATGCAAGTCGTGCGGGCTGGGGGCAACCCCAGTCAGCGGCGGACGGCGGAGTAACACGTGACTAACCTGCCCCTAGGAGGGGGATAACCCACCGAAAGGTGGGCTAATACCCCGTACTGTGGATGGGTGAAATTCCCATCCATGAAAGAGGGCCCTCTGGGCTCTCGCCTAGGGAGGGGGTCGCGGCCCATCAGCTAGTTGGTGGGGTAAAAGCCCACCAAGGCTATGACGGGTAGCCGGCGTGAGAGCGCGGCCGGCCCGAGGGGCACTGAGACACGGGCCCCACCCCTACGGGGGGCAGCAGGCTGGAAATTTGGGCAATGGGGGAAACCCTGACCCAGCGACGCTGC
>CBFGJN010000041.1:0-18060 GCA_965649115.1 Caldifarciminota bacterium
TTCCATCAATTGGCGGAGAGCATCTAAATTATGATGGAAACTTTTCTTTTGAAAATTTAAGGTATATTCCAGAAAGTTTTTATGAGCAAAGCAACAAAGGTAAAATAAAAAAGTTTGATATTTTAACTGTTAAAGATGGTGCTACCACTGGAAAAACTGCTTTCGTAGGTGATGATTTTCCTTTCGAAAAGGCTATGGTTAATGAGCACGTATTTTTATGTAGAATTATAGATGGTAGAATATACCCAAAATTTGTTTTCAGATTTCTAATGAGTAAAGAGGGGCAAAATAGGATATTAAAAACAAAAGGGGGGACTGCACAAGGAGGAATTAATAAACGATTTTCTAAGTTAGTAAAAATCCCCCTCCCTTTTCGCAATGGCAAGCCCGATTTAGAAACTCAAAAGAAAATCGTTGAATACATTGAGGCAAACTTTTCAATAATTGATAAAATTTTGGAGAAGAAAAAGAGGGAACTTCAAAAACTTGATGAACTCTGGGAAAGCGTTTTGGAGAAAGCGTTTAAGCCAAAAGAGGGTGAGGAGTGGAGGGAGGTGAGGTTGGGGGAAGTAATTGTAGAGAAGCCAAAATATGGGCTTACTGCAAAAGCAAATGATAAAGGGAAATTTGTTTTTTTTAGGATAAGTGATATTGATGATAGAGGAGAGATTAAAAGTGATAATTTTAAATTTGTGGATTTAGACATTTCGGAAAAGGCGAAATATGAGATTAGAAAAGGGGATTTGTTATTAGCCCGTAGTGGTTCTGTTGGTAATTTTTTTATAGCATTTAAAGACTATCCGAATTGGGTTTATGCTTCGTATTTAATACGATTTAGATTAGATTTAAACAAAGTTGATTTGATGTTTGTTAAGCATTTCTTATCTTCACAAAGTTTTAAAAAGTGGGTTTCGTATCAAAAAAGACCCGGAGCGCAGCCAAACATTAACGCAAAAGAATATTCATCTCTCAAAATCCCCCTCCCTTTTCGCAATGGCAAGCCCGATTTAGAAACTCAAAAGAAAATCGTTGAATGCATTGAGGCAAACTTTTCAATAATTGATAAAATTTTGGAGAAGAAAAAGAGGGAACTTCAAAAACTTGATGAACTCTGGGAAAGCGTTTTGGAGAAAGCGTTTAAGCCAAAAGAGGGTGAGGAGTGGAGGGAGGTGAGGTTGGGGGAGATTGTTAAAATTGAACAAGGCAAAGCAATTGCTTTGAATAAATTAAAAGGAGATGGATATCCTGTGTATGGGGCAAATGGGATTATCGGTTATTGGAATGATTACATGTATAAAGATCCTCAAGTTTTAATTGCATGTAGAGGGTCTACTTGTGGAATTCCTAATTTTTCAAACCCTTATTCTTGGATAAACAATAATGCTATGGCTTTAATCCCGATGAATAGTCATTCTTTTAACAAAAAATTCTTGTTTTATTTTTTAGAACTTTTATGGATAAGTCAACGTATATCAAGGGTTATTACTGGGACAGGACAACCTCAAATAACTAAAACGAACCTCAAAAACCTCAAAATCCCCCTCCCCTTCCGCAATGGCAAGCCTGACATTGAAAAGCAAAAAGAAATAGCGCAATATCTTGACGGCATTTATGAGAAGATCAAAACCTTAAAGGAGAAAATCCAAAACCAGATAAACCAACTTGAAGAGTTAAAAGAGAGCATTTTAAATGAAGTATTTAATCAAAAATTTCAATGAGATTTCTATAAGTTTTTGATAATCAATTGCCTTGCCCAATAATTCTGAAAATATGATTATTTCTTATTTTTATCTTATTTCTCCATTAAAACCCCCTTCAAATAAAAGGCTTGATTTTAAGTTAATTTTTTGAAACTAATCTCTTGATAGTATCTCTATAAACTAATGCTCTTTCAAAATCCCACTCTTCGGCACATTTCTTCATTCTATATTCAAGTTCAGCAATAACTTCAATTTTATTTTTATTTTTTAATAATTCTTCAACTTCTCTTTTAACTTCATCTTCAATTGTTTCAATTGTCTTTTTTGTGAAAATTCTTTCATCTGCTACTGATGTAATTTTTAAAATTTGATCAATGGATTTTTTAATTGTTTTTGGAACAATTCCATGTTTTTGATTATATTCAATTTGAATTTTTCTTCTTCTTTCAGTTTCTTCAATTGCTTGTTTCATTGCTTCTGTTATTTCATCTGCATATAGGATAACTTTTCCTGCTGAATTTCTTGCTGCCCTTCCAATTGTTTGAATTAGAGCAGTATAACTTCTTAAAAATCCCTTTTTATCAGCATCTGTTATAATTACAAGAGAAACTTCTGGTAAGTCTAAACCTTCTCTTAATAAATTAACTCCTACAATTACATCTATATTTCCAAGCCTTAAATCTCTTAAAACTTCAACTCTTTCAATTGCATCAAGTTCGGAATGTAAGTACTTTGCTTTTATCCCTACATTTATTAAAAAATCTGATATTTCTTCACTTGTTCTTTTAGTTGTTGTTGTAATTAAAACTCTCTCATTCTTTTCAATTCTTTTTCTAATTTCATTTATAATATCATCAATTTGATTTATCGTTGGTCTTACTTCAACTTCTGGATCAACAATTCCCGTTGGTCTTACTATTTGTTCTACAACATCATTATTTACTAAATTCAATTCGTATGGTCCAGGTGTAGCACTCATAAAAATTACTTGATTCCATAAACTTTCAAGTTCTTCAAATTTTAATGGTCTATTATCTAGGGCAGAAGGTAATCTAAATCCAAATTCAACAAGTTTTTCTTTTCTTGTTCTGTCTCCATTGTACATAGCTCTTAATTGTGGAATTGTTACATGACTTTCATCTATTACTAATAGAAAATCTTTTGGAAAGTAATCAATAAGTGTCCATGGTCTTGAACCAGGAGGTCTTAATGTTAAGTGTCTTGAATAATTTTCAACACCTGGACATGTTCCTGTTTCTCTTAATAATTCCAAATCAAATTTTACTCTTTGTTTTAATCTTTGAGCTTCTAAATATCTTCCTTGACTTTCAAAGTACTTCAATCTTTCATTTAGTTCTTCTTCTATATTTTTTAAAGCAATTTTTAATTTTTCTTCTGGTGTTATAAATGGACTTGCAGGGTATAAAGCATAAGAACTAACACTTTGAATAATTTTTCTTGTTAATTTATCTCTAATTGTTATTCTTTCTAAGTAATTGTCAAAGAATTCAAGTCTAACAAAAATTGCTTCTTCATAAGCAGGTTGAATATCAATTATTTCACCACGAACAGAAAAACAACCTCTTTGTAATTCAATATCATTCCTTTTATATTGCATGGAAAGTAGCGTTTCAATTATTTGTTTTCTTTTATATTCTTTACCTGTTTCAAATAATATGAAAAATTCTCTAACATCATTTGGATCTCCAAGAGCATAAATACATGAAACACTTGCAACGACAATAACATCTCTTCTACTAAATAAACTTGCAATTGTTCTAAGTCTCAATCTTTCAATATCATCATTTATATCTGCTTGCTTTTCAATATATGTATCTGTTTCGGGAATATAAGCTTCTGGAATGTAATAATCATAATATGAAATAAAGTATTCAACAGCATTTTCAGGAAATAATTGTTTTAATTCACCATATAATTGTGCTGCTAAGGTTTTATTGTGAGAAATAATTAATGTTGGTCTATTTAGTTCTTTTATAACATTAGCAATTGTGAATGTTTTTCCTGTTCCCGTTGCCCCAAGTAAAACAACATATTTTTCCCCTTCTCTAATTCTTTTAACAATTTCTCTTATTGCTTTTGGTTGGTCTCCCGCAGGCTCATAGGGAGATTTTAGTTTAAAAAGGTTCATTATCCTCTTCAGGAATAGTAAAATGAATAGGAATATCTATAAATTTTTTTAAAAATTCTCTCATTTCCTCAATTTCTCTTTTTTCCTCTTCGCTAAGCTCATCTTCATTATTTATAATTTTTACATTTTTAAGACGAATAACAGGAATATTTTCGTTTTTATGCTTTGTTCCATTCACTCGTTTCTTTAAATCTTTCCTTGTTTTCATATCTTTTTTGAATCGCTTATAGTGATTTAATAAAGCTTTTACATTATAAAAATAAAAATTAACTATTTCCAAGAATTTTTCTTTTTTATCTTCATTATAGTCCTTATCACTAATTAAAAATTCAACCTTACCATAAAAAAAATTAGAAAATGGATTTTGGAATTGATGAGTAGTTTCAACATTCAAATGTTTTTTTAGTTCTTCTTCAAATTTTTTTAATAGATCTTCAAAAAAAGAAAACAAAAATTTATTTTTTTTATTTGAGCGTACCCATACTTCAACTTGGAAAATCCAAAATTCAGACTTTAAATGAAATTGTTCTGCTTTTATATTTAATTTAACTTCACTATTTGTCATTCTTAAAATTTTAAAGCAAAGGACGAAAGTATTATTTTATTTTATCTCTAATTGCTTGAAGTATTTTATTAGCAATTTTTTCGGGTGTGAAACCAAAATAATCAAAAAGAACTTTATATGGTGCTGATTTTCCAAAAGTTTCCATACAAATTTTTAATCCATCCAAACCTACAAATTCCTCCCAACCAAAACCACTTAGTGCTTCAACAGAAACTCTAAGGACATTTTTTAAATCTTTTCTTAAAATATAATTTTTATATTCTTCACTTTGCTTTCTAAATAATTCAAATGAAACCACATTAACTAATTTCACCTTTATATTATTTTGCTTTAAAATTTCTGCTGCTTTTAAACTTGGATAAACTTCTGAACCACTAGCAAAGATAATAACATCTGGATTTTCTTCTTCAATAACAACATAAGCACCATAAATTAAATTGTCAACATTTAAATTTTCAATAACAGGAACATTTTGTCTTGTTAAAATTAATGCTATTGGTCCTTCTTTGTAATTTATAGCAAATTCAAATGCCTTAATTGTTTCATTTGCATCAGCAGGTCTTAAAATTATTAAATTTGGTATTGCTCTTAATCCTGCAAGTTGCTCAATTGGTTGATGTGTAGGTCCATCTTCTCCAAGACCTATTGAATCATGAGTAAAGATATAAATTACTGGAAGTTTCATAAAAGCAGAAAGTCTAATTGATGGTTTCATATAATCCGAAAAAATAAGAAATGTTCCACAAAAAGCCCTTAAATTATATAAACTAATTCCATTCACAATTGCTCCCATTCCATGTTCCCTAACACCAAAATGGATGTTTCTTCCAAGTGGATTCTCTGCTAAAAAATCTCCAAGTTTTGGAACATATGTTTTATTTGATGTGCTTAAATCAGCAGAACCCCCAATCAAGAAATCTAAATCTTCCCATATTGTTTCAAGTGCTTTCCCAAGTGCATTCCTTGTAGCAACTTCGCCCTTAAATTTTCCAATGTTTTTTAATTTTTCCGTTATATACTCTGGAATTCTTTTGTTTATAAAAATTTCAAATTTTTCTTTCATTTCTGGAAAATTTTTGAAATACTCATCTAATGATTTGTTCCAATTTAATTCTAATTCTTCACCTTCTCTAACTTTTCTTCTCGTCCAATTGAGAACTTCTTTTGGAACTTCAAATGGCTCATAATTCCAATTGAAAAATTTTCTTGCATATTCAATCTCTTCAATTCCAAGAGGTTCTCCATGTGCTTTTTCACTACCCATTTTATTTTTAGTTCCATATCCTATTATGCTTCTTACTTCAATAAATTTTGGTTTTTCAGTAATACTTAATGCTAATTTTATTGTTCTTTCCAATTCATCTAAATTATTTACATCATTAACTGAAAAGACCTCAAAATTAAATGCTTTAAATCTCATTTTTACATCTTCACTCCAAGTTAAACTTGTTTTTCCATCAATTGTAATTCCATTATTATCCCAAAATATTATTAAATTATTTAGTTTAAAGTGTCCTGCCAATGAACAAACTTCATAGCTGATGCCTTCCATTAAATCCCCATCACTAACAATTACATATATATTGTGGTTAAAAATTTTAAAATTTTCTCTATTAAAATAATTGCTTAAATACTTGTAAGCAATAGCCATACCAACAGCATTTCCTATTCCTTGCCCAAGAGGTCCTGTTGTTGTTTCAATACCTATGTTTAAATCATATTCGGGATGTCCTGGTGTTTTACTATTTAATTGCCTGAAATTTTTTATATCCTCAATATCTAATTCATAACCATAGAGATAAAGTAATGAATAAAGTAATGCACTTGCATGACCACAAGATAAAATGAATCTGTCTCTATTTAACCATTTTGGATTTTTCGGGTTAAATTTTAAAAATCTATCAAAAATTATATATCCAAGTGGGGCAAGTGCAAGAGGTGTTCCTGGATGGCCACTTTGCGCTTTTTCAACGGCATAAATAGATAAAAATCTAATTGTGTTTATTGTTAATTCATCTATGTTTTTCATAAAGTTCTAAAATTTTAAATGTTATGAAAACTTTTTTTAAATTATAGAGAATAGGGTGTGCGGGAAAAAAAGAGAAGAATTTTTAGAATTTAAAAAATATGTTGAAGTTCAATAATTCAAACCAAAAATGGAAGATGTAGATAAGAAGTTAAACAAAAGAATAGATGACTTAACAACATATCTTTGGATATTTATGGGGTTTATTACGATTTTAATAGGATTTACAATTGGGTTTGGTTTAAAACCTGTTGAAGAGAAAAAAGCAGAAATTGAATTGATTAAGAAAATGTTATAATTTTGGGTCTGTAGCCCCCCGAGGCAAAAATAAGGCACCCTTTTATTGCTTTGTCTAATAATTATTGTTAAGTGATTGATAATCAATTACTTATAAAAAATTCATTGAAATACTTGAAATAATGGGGGGATTAAGGGGGGCTTTGCCCCCCCCCATAGCCTAAATATGGGAATTTGTAAGCCGAAGGCTTAATTACAGGGTGGGCGGGAAAAATAAGAAATAATCTATATTTTCAGAATTACTAGACAAAGCATCCTTTTATTATCTTTGAACTTTAAACTTTTAAAGATGCACAAAAGGATAATAGCTACTGATTGCGGAAGTACGACTACGAAAGCTATACTTATAGAAAAGCGAGAAGACGGTTATAGACTTGTAGCAAGAGGTGAAGCTCCAACAACTGTTGAAAAGCCATTTGAAGATGTTACAATTGGTGTTAGAAATGCAATTAGTGAAATTGAAGAATTAACAAATAATAAATTTTTAGAAGATAGTAAAATAGTTAATGTTGATGCTTATGTTTCAACTTCTTCTGCTGGCGGTGGTCTTCAAATGTTAGTGATGGGTGTTGTAAAAGAAATGACTGCTGAAAGTGCAGCAAGGGCTGCTCTTGGGGCTGGTGCTATTGTAATGGAAACAATTGCTATAAATGATGGTAGATTACCTCATCAAAGAATTGAACTAATTAGAAAATTAAGACCTGATATGATTTTGTTAGCAGGTGGGACAGAAGGGGGAACAATTAAACATGTAGTAGAATTGGCACAACTTATAGTAGCTGCTGAACCTAAACCAAGATTTGGTTCATCTTACAAAATGCCTTTAATTTATGCTGGTAATAGCCAAGCTGTAAAGGAAATTGAAAAAATTTTAAAGGAAAAAACTGCTTTATATGTAGTTGAAAATATAAGACCTCAACTTGAAGTAGAAAATTTAGAACCTTCAAGAGAAAAAATTCACGAATTATTTTTAGAACATGTTATGCAGCAAGCACCTGGTTATAATAAACTTATGGAGCTTGTAAGTGCTCCAATAATGCCAACACCTGGTGCAGTGGGTTTATTAATTGAAAAAGTTGCAAAAGAACAAAATATAGAAGTCCTTGGAGTTGATATTGGAGGAGCAACAACTGATGTTTTTAGTGTTTTTAAAGGTAAATTTAATAGAACTGTTTCTGCAAACCTTGGAATGAGTTATTCAATTGCAAATGTTATGGTTGAAGCTGGTATTGAAAATATAAAAAGGTGGATTCCCTTTGAAATTGATGAATATGAACTAAGAAATAGAATAAGAAACAAAATGATAAGACCAACTACTATTCCTATGACATTAGATGACTTGATAATTGAACAAGCTATTGCAAGAGAGGCTTTAAAGCTTGCTCTTGAGCAACATAAGTTATTTGCCACTGAATTAAAAGGTATTCAAGTTAGAGGTGATATTACAAGGGCTCTACAACAACAAATTGAAAGAACTCTTGTAAATATGATGACATTAAATTTGATAATTGGTTCTGGTGGTGTCCTATCTCATGCTCCAAGAAGAAGTCAATCATTTTTAATGATGATAGATGCTTTTCAACCCGAAGGTATTACAAAATTAGCAGTTGATAGTATATTTATGATGCCTCATTTAGGAGTTCTATCTACAATAAATGAGAAAGCTGCATTTGAAGTGTTTGAAAGGGATTGCTTGATAAAACTTGGAACATGTATTGCTCCAAAGGGTTTAGAAAAAGATGGAAAAGTTATACTTAAAGCGGAGATTCATTATGATAATAAAACGGAAAGTTTAGAACTTAAATTTGGAGAATTGAAAGTTTTTCCATTGCCTGCTAATAAAAAAGCAAAAGTTGTTTTGTTTCCCCAAGCTGGTTTTGATGTCGGTGAGGGTCCTAATAAAAAAGTTATACAGGAGGTTGAGGGGGGTGTAGTTGGTATTGTATTTGATGGAAGAGGAAGACCTTTGAGTATTAGCAAGGAAAAGTTAATTGATTGGTTCATTTCAATTAAAGCTTATAATGAGGAAAAATTAAAGGAAATTATAAAATGATACCTATTTTAAAATCGCTTTTAATTCCTGGTTGGTCTCAATTTGATTTTGATAAAAGAAGTGCTTATCTTATGCTTTCTTCTGAAATTTTTTTGATTTCAACATATTTATTTAAAACAAAGGAGGTAAATTTAATTGAAAGTCAATATAAGATATGGGCTTACAATTATTCAAATTGTGATAATTTCTCTGATAGTAGAATTTACCAAATTATTGAAGATTTTTATAATAAGGAATTTTTTTTAATAAATCTTTACGATGAAGCAAGAAGAAGATATCCTGATGACCTTCAAGCACAGCAAAATTATATAAATTTAAATAACATAAATGCCAATTGGCAGTGGAAAGATATTGAAACATTCTTTCATTACCAAGATTTAAGGTCAAATTATAGAAGAACCAAAGCATTTAGAGATATTATTGGTTTTACCATTATTGGCAATCATATTATTTCTGCTATTCATTCATTTTTATTTTATCCAAGAAATGATATTGAAATGAATTTTCTTCCTACTTATGATGGTTTTAAATTTCAAATTGTAAAGCATTTCTAATTACTTCTAACATTTCTTTGTGAAATTCTTCATTACAAGAACACAATAAATTACCACTTTCAAAATAATTCTCTTTTCCTTCAAAATCACTAATAATTCCACCTGCTTCTTTTATAATAATTATTCCTGCTGCAATATCCCATTTGTTTAATTTATATTCCCAAAAACCATCAAATATCCCTTCTGCTAACATACACAAATCCAAGGCAGCAGAGCCAATTCTCCTTATTCCACTTGCATACTTACTAAAAGCTTTAAAAATTTTAACATAATCCTCAAGAATATCAAGTTCTCTATGAGGGAAGCCAGTTGCTAAAAATGAACCTCTTAAAGTTTTTCTTTTAGATGTCCAGATTTTTGAATTGTTTTTATATGAACCTTCATTTTTAACAGCATAATATAAATTTTCTTTAATTGGCTCATATACTACACCTAATATAATTTCATTTTTATATGATAGGGCTATTGAAACACAAAAACTATCAAGACCTCTTAAAAAATTTTTAGTTCCATCAAGTGGATCTATGTACCATACATAATCGCTTTTACCAGTTCTACCGCTCTCCTCGCAAATAATTTCGTGATCTTTAAAATGTTCAAGAATGTGGTTTTTTATGGCATTTTCACTTTCTATATCAGCTTTACTAACATAATCATTATAGAATTTTTCATCAAATTCTATTTGTTTTTTAAAATAAAATTTAAGGATATTACCTCCAATATAAGCAGAAGTTATTGCAGTTTTAAGGAATGTTTTGATAATAAAAAATTTTAAAGCGCATTGATGGAGTGTCTATGCCTTGTCTAGTAATTCTGAAAGTCCTTATTTTTCTATGTTTTCTTACCCACTATGATATTAAGCGGACGGCTTTAAAATAACCCAATCTTATGCCTTTGGGGGTAAAGCCCCCCATTAAAACCCACCTTTAATAAATTTTAATAAAATTTTTATAAATCCATTTATTGGACAAATCAGTGTGTCTATTTTATTATATTTTTCCCTCCCACCCTATGAATAAGCCTTCGGCTTATAAATACCCTTAAATAATGTTAAGTCCTTGAATATAGGGTGGATTGGAGAAATAAAGAAAAATAAATGATTTTAGAATTACTAGACAAAACAGCCTGCCAACAATTTTCAACTTTAAAATTTTGATACACTTGTTTATTCTTCCTTTCCATATTGATTCAATTTGGATTTTTAAGGATAGCTTAAATAAAGTTTTATTTATAAAAAGGGAAAATTTTAGTTATGTTTCTTCATTCACTAATGGAGTAGCAAGATTTAATATAAATGGAAAATGTAATTTTATGGACGAATGTGAGGGAGGTTATTGGGGAATAATTGATTACAAAGGAAACATATTATTAAATAATTTGGAGTGGGTAGGTGAATTCGTTGGTAATTATGCGATTTTCCAAAAAGGTTATAAATTTGGTCTATTAAGGAGGGATGGAAGAATAATTCTCCCTGCCAAATTAGATGAAATTATTATTGTTGATAGTAATTTTATTCTTTATAGAATTGGTAATAATTGGGGCATTGCAAATTCAAAAGGTTATGTTTTATATGAAGCTCAATTTAATAGTTTTATAAAAATTAATGATTCTTTATTTCTGGTTACAAAAGGTGGAGAATGTGATGTTTTTAACAGATGTGAAGGTAATAAATTTGGAATTATCAATAAGAATGGGAATTTTTTAATTCCATTAAAATTTGATGGGATTGGTGAAATCAAGGACAGCTTTATTGAAGTTAGTTTAAATGACTTGTGGGGTTTGATGAAACTGAATGGAAAATTAATTATAGATATTAAATATGAAGATTTATTTTATTTATGTTCTTATGTTTGGTTTAAAGAGAATGGTAAATGGGGCCTTATGGACTTGAATAAAAAAATTTTAATAAAGCCTAAGTATTCTGCAATTAGTAGAATTGAAAATACAAACTTTATTAAAACGAAAATTGATGAAAAGTGGGGACTAATGAATTGTAAAGGAAAAGAAATTTTAAAAAACGAATTTGATAATATAAGTTATTTAAATGAAGGATATTTTATAATTGAAAAAAATAATTTGAGGGGTGTTGTTGATAGTGTTGGAAATTTGATTATTGATATAAAATTTAAAGATATAAGTTATGGGAATGGAAAATTCATTTTGTACGATGGTGATTATTGGAGATTTAAAAATATAAAGTTTAATTATTTAGAGTTTGTAAATGGTTTGCTTCTTGCCAAAAAAGATGGATTTTTTGGTATTATTGATACTAATGGTACTACTATAATTGACTTTTATTATGATAGTATTAGAGTTTTTAATAACTTCATTTTTGCTAAAAAATCAAATTATTGGTCATTATTTACTACGAAATTTGAAAAAATTTCTGAAAATATAGATAGTTTCGTTGTTTTTGAAAATTTTTTAAAATTTAGAAAGTTTGGAAAGTGGGGTTTAATCTCAAATAATGGTAATATACTGCTAAATGCTGAATATGATTATATTGATAGTTTAGATGCTAATGGACTTATTAGAATTGTTAAGGATGGATATTTTGGACTTTTCGATTTAAATAAGGGAATTATCTTGAAGCCAAAATATAAGTTCATTTATCGCTTTTATAAAAATGCCTATAAGCTTATAGAAGAAAATAGTTTTAATTATTTTATATATGAAAATTAGTGGTTTTACTTTTTTGAGAAATGCTGTTTTAAATAATTATCCATTTTTGGCTTCCATTAAATCAATTTTACCAATTGTTGATGAGTTTATTGTTGTTGTTTGTGATTCAGATGATGGAACATTAGAGTTAGTTAAAACTATTAATAATTCAAAAATTAAAATTATTCAAGCACCTTTTGTTTCAAGTGAAGATTGGGTTTATGCAAGATATACTAATTTAGCTTATTTTCTTTGTTCGGGAGATTGGTGTTTTTATATTCAGGCTGATGAAATTGTTCCCGAATGGGAACTTGAGAAAATTTATAATTGTATGGAAAAATTTTTTAAAGTTAAGGAAGTTGAAGGAATTTTATTAAATTATAGACATTTTTATGGAAGTTTTAGATATTATAGAATTGATAGAGGTTGGTATAGTAAGGAAGTTAGAATTATAAGGAATAACTTGAATATATATTCCTATAAAGATGCGCAAGGTTTTAGATTGTTAAAAGGCTCTAAATTTAGAAAATTAAATGTTGTTGATAGTAAGGCTTATATTTATCATTATGGTTTTGTTTTTAAAAATTTAAAACATAGAATTTATAAAAATTGTAAAAAAGAATGGCTTTGTGAATACAACGATAAGCATCCAAAAGTTTTAGAAGATTATATTAAGAATTATAAAGATAATTTTGACCCAAATAATTGTAATTATGAACTAAATTTTGAGAATTTTATAAAACTTTTTAAGGAATTCTTTGATAGTATAATCGGAAGGAGACTTTTTGAATATAAACCTTATCGTGAAATTAAATAAGCTGGGGCGGGAGGACTCGAACCTCCACTCGCGGCTCCAAAGACCGCTGTCCTGCCGATTAGACGACGCCCCAAAGTAAAGCATTAAAATTTTAAAGCATAAAGAAATTGCCTTGTCCAATAATTCTGGAATTATTTATTTTTCTTTATTTTCCCACCCACCCTATATTCAAGGCTTCGCCTTTAAAATACCCATATTTCGGCTTTGGGGGGCGGAAGCCCCCCATTAAAACCCCCCTTAAATCAATAACTTCCTTAAAGCTTTTATAAATTATTGATTATCAAGCATTTAACAATAATTACTGGACAAAGCATAAAGAAATTGCTGTTTATAATCTCCCTATTAAATCAAGAATTCCAATAAAATCTTTGAACATAAAGAAATTCATTTTCAAACTTTAAAATTTTGAAAATGTCATTTAAAATATATTTAGCTAGACCGAGGGGTTTTTGTGCAGGTGTTGATAGAGCAATTGAAATAGTTAGATTAGCAATAAAAAAATACGGAAAACCAATATATGTTAAACATGCAATTGTTCATAACAAATTTGTTGTTAAGGAGCTTGAAAAAGAAGGTGCTATATTTGTTGAAGATATAAATGAGATTCCAGATAATTCAATAGTTGTATTTTCTGCACATGGCTCACCTCCAAGTCATTATGAGATTGCTAAAAAGAAAAATTTAAAAGTAATTGATGCTACATGCCCACTTGTAAATAAAGTTCATAAGGAAGCTATTGAATTTGTAAAAAATGGATATTACATTATTTATGTTGGACATAAAAATCATGTTGAAGCAATAGGAATAAAGGGAGAGGCAGAAGACAAAATAGATATTATTGAAACAAAAGAAGAAGCATTAAATTATATTCCAAAATCTGAAAAATTAGCCTTATTAACTCAAACTACTTTAAGCGTTGATGATACAAAGGAAATAATTGATATTTTAAAAAAAAGATTTCCTCAAATTATCTTACCAAAGAAAGAAGATATTTGCTATGCTACACAAAACAGACAAGATGCAGTTAAAAGAATTGCTAAAATATGCGATGTTATTTTTGTTATTGGTTCAAAAGAAAGTTCCAATTCTAATAGATTAAGAGAAGTGGCAGAAAAATATGGCGCTAAATCTTATTTAATTGAAAGTTATGAATATATAAATGATAATTGGTTAAATAATGTCAAGAATGTTGGAATTACATCGGGAGCATCAACACCTGAGATATTAGTTCAAAAAACAATTGATTACTTATTGGAGAGAGGCGGAGAGGAAGTTATAGAAATTGAAAATGCTATTGAAAGAATAAAATTTCAGCTTCCCAATATATGAGTGTTTTAACATTTAAAACAAAACTAAAAATTTTTATAATTAGTTTATTATTCTTTTCATTTTTGATTGTATCAGCTATTGTTGTAGAATTTAACTTATTTAATTTAATTTTTGGCGTAGGTAGAATTTTTGATTTTTTATATGCTTTAATGAAACCTAATTTTTCTTATTTTCCTATAATTTTCCAAAAACTTATGGAAACAATTAAAATTTCAATAATAGGAACTACAATAGCAGTTATTTTATCATTCCCTTTTAGTTTTCTTGCTACAAATGTAGTTATGAAAAATAAAATAATTTATTATTTTTCAAGAATCTTTATGAACTTCATCAGAACAATACCAGATATTGTTCTTGCATCAATTTTTGTTGCTATATTTGGAATTGGAGCTCTTCCTGGTATTTTAGCCATAAGCTTATTTTCTTTTGGAATAATAACAAAATTATTATCAGAAGATATAGATGCTATTGACAAAAATCAGCTAGAAGGTGTAATTTCAACAGGTTCTAATACTATTCAAATGATTTATTTTGGAATAATTCCTCAAATTTTACCAAATTTTATATCTTATAGTTTATATACATTTGAGGTAAATGTAAGAGTTTCAGTTGTTTTGGGTCTTGTAGGAGCAGGTGGAATTGGTCAAATTTTGATAGAAAATATCAGATTAATGAATTATGAAAATGTTAGCATGATAGTTTTTATAACATTTTTAGCTGTTTTAATAATTGATACTACAAGTGAGAAAATAAGGGAGAAAATTTTATGAGAAAGAGGAATTTTTTTATTTTGCTTGTTGTTATTATGGTTTATTATTGGGCTATAAGTTCAATAGATATTAATTTAAATAGGATTGTAGAAGGTCTTCCAAGAGGTTTAATTATCATTAAAAGAATGTTTTTTAATTCTTTAAATTTACTATTTACGAATTTCTTTTTTGATATGTTATTTGAAATGCTAAAAACTCTTGCAATTGCTTATTTTGGAACATTCATTGCATCTATATTAGCAGTTCCATTTGGTTTCTTATCTGCTGTAAATTTTTCAAGATATTCAAGGGTTTTTAAAGTTATCTTAAATTTCATTAGAACTTTTCCTGAAATTTTACTTGCTATTATATTTGTTAGTGTTGTAGGACCTGGGCCCTTTGCAGGTTCTCTTGCTATTGGAATTCATTCAATTGGTATGCTCGGGAAGCTATATACCGAAGCAATAGAGAATATAGATAAAGGAGTTATTGAAGCGGTAGATAGTGTAGGAGCAAATTTTTGGCAAAAATTCTTTTTTGGTATAATTCCACAAGTATTTGTTTATTTTTCTAATTATTCAATTTATAGATTTGAATTAGCTTTAAGAAGTGCTACAATTGTTGGAATGGTTGGAGCAGGAGGAATAGGAACTCAATTAATTTTAAAAGTTCAGAATAGAAGTTGGGAACAAGTTGGAATTATCATAATTATTATAATAATTACCGTTGCTATTGTTGATTTTGTTTCATATCAAATAAGAAAAAGGCTTGTTTAAAAGGAGGTTAAAAACAGTGTAAAGATGGGCAAAAAAAGATTCAAGAAAGGATAAATAGTATAGCCGATAGACTTCTTGAATTTCTATTTCAAGTTTCAAGTAAGGATATAATAAGGAATGTTTAAAATCAATTTTGAAGGAAATAGAAAGCAATTTGCTCAAAAAATTGGAATTTAACTGAGAAATGTTTAAGGTCCGAGTTTAGAGCAATTGGTATTAAGGAGGCAATATTCATTTGTCCTGAAAGGATTTATAATCAAGATTATGCTGATATTTTGTTTGAAAAAGTTGTTATTCACGAGCTTGTTCATGCTTATATTAAAGAAAAATCCATATTACAAATATGATTTTGGCAGAGTTATTGAAGAGAGTTTAGCAAATGCTATTGCTTTTATTCACTTTAAAGGTTATGAAAGGAATGTTATTTCAGAGTTCATAAATAATCAACCAGTGGAATATCAAGGTTGCTATTTTTGGTTAAAATTTTTAGACCAAACTATCCTTCAATTTCTTGAAATATGGAAAAGAAATGTTTATTTTTTAGATCATTTAAGGTATTTTGAAGATTGGCATTTTGAATTATTTCTTTTAAGAAGATTTAACGGTTATGTCCAAGCAATTTTAAGCCCTTACTTTCCTTGGCTTTTCCCGCCTCATTTGATTAATAGGAATATGGAACCAATTTATAAATTGCTTGCTTAGCCTATATTTTATGCTTTTTCTAATAAACAGGGGGGCAATGGGTATTTATAAGCCGTAGGCTTTAAACATAGAAAAATAAATGATTTCAGAATTACTAGACATAGCACATCATTTATGTTTTGTCCAGTAATTATTGCTAAATGCTTGATTATCAATGACTTACGAAAATTTCAATAAAACTATTGATTTTATGGGGGATTATAGGGGGGCGAAGCCCCCCATAGCCGAAAAATGGGTATTTATAAGCCGAAGGCTTATTCATAGGGTGGGTGGGAAAAATATAGAAAAACATATGTTTCCAGAATTACTAGATAAGGCACATCATTTAAAACTTATCCTTTAAAATTTCAATATGGCAAAGAAGAAAAAAATTAAAAAAGAAGAAAAGCCAAGAGTTGTAGAAATAAAAGCGTACGGTGATACAAAAGAAGAAATTGAAGAATTTACAAGGAGGGAATGGGAGGCAAGGAAGGAAATAATGGAGAGAGGACATGACCCTGAATTTTGGAAAGAAGTTTATGAAGAATTTTTTAAAGAACCATTTCCTTACCCCGAAGAAAAGGATATGAAAAAAATAGATGAGATATTTGACAAAAAACACAAAGAATTTTTTGAAAAATGATTGATATAAAAATAAAAAATAGAAAATAAGACCCTTATGGAAACTACTTTGTCCAAGAAATGGCTTTAAATACTTAATTATCAAAAACTTGTAGTTGATTGTCAATGACTTGTAAAATTTTTAAGAAAACTATTGATTTAATGGGGAGTTTAATTGGGGGGCTTCACCCCCCAGAGGCATAAGAATGGGAATTTATAAGAAATAATCATATTTTCATAATTATTGGACACAGCATATAATCTAACAAATTAAACAATAACTTAATTAAACAAATTCTAAAATACTTATAAAAAATCATTTTTATTAACTTGATAATTTAAAGGCAATTTTAACCCTTTAATTTTAATTTAAATAAAGACTTTTTTCTAATAAATCAAATTAATTTTATTTTAATTAGATAAATTAAGATAAAAAGCTAATAAATTGATAAATTGAAAATTTAATCATTTTTCAATGTAGAAAGGTATAGCCTTTAAAATTCTCATATTTCGGTAGGGAGCTTCGCCCCCTAATAATCCCCCCAACTAATAACTCCACTTTTTTCTGCTTTGTCTAGTAATTATTGTTAGGTCTTTGATTATCAACGACTTATAAAAATTTTAAGAAAATTATATATTTCACGAGGGGTTTTGAGGGGGGCAAAGCCCCCCAAGGCATAAGAATGGGGATTTATAAGGCGAAGCCTTATTTTCAGGGTGGGTGGGGAAAATAAGAAAAATAAATAATTTCCGAATTACTGGACACAGCAAATTTTTTCTTGTCTTAAAAAATCAAATTAAAATTTTTTTAAATTGATAAATTATTAAATTTTATTTTTTAAAATAATTTTTATAAATTGACTTTTTAATTTGCTAAATTAAGGCATAAATTAAATAACTTATTGATTATCAATAATTTAGACCTTGTCACAAACCCCCCTCTTTTTTAAAAATTTCCATTTTTCAAAACTTTAATTTTAATCAGGCAAATTAAAATTTAGTATTTATAAGGAATTTAGATATATTTTAAGTTATTGGTTTTCAATAACTTATAAAATTTTTTATTTTAAAAGCTTATCAGA
>CBFGJN010000042.1:0-17643 GCA_965649115.1 Caldifarciminota bacterium
TGAAATAATGATAATTGTAAGAGGTGTTTTTGTTGTTTGGATACTTTGTATAACATCAATTGCATGGATTTCATTATTTATTTCCTTCAAGGTTTAAATTTTAAAGGATAAGTTTTATTTATTTTTGGTTTGTCTAGTAATTCTAAAAATATAATTATTTCTATATTTTCCCCACCCACCCTATAATTGAGCCTTCGGCTTTACTTACCCATATTTTGGCTATGGGGGGCGGAGCCCCCCATTAAAACCCCCCTAAAAATCAATAATTTTCTTGAAAATTTTATAAGTAATTGATTATCAGACATTTAACAATAATTATTGGACAAAGCAAAATTTTTGTGCTGTGTCTAATAATTCTGAAAATTATATTTTGCCCGCCTACCCTGAAATTAAGCCTTCTGATTAAAAATACCCATTTTTATGCCTTGTGGAGCTTAGCTGTCCATTAAAATCCCTTTTAAATCAATAAATTTATTAAACTACTTAACACTTATAATTACTTTTACACTTACGCTTTCTGGAACTATTTTTATATCATTAAAGGGTTTTTTAAGAATAGTCTTAGTTTCAAATGTTTTGAATCTATTTGATATATCAATATCTTCTGTTTGAATATATGGGATATTTAAAAATTGGCTTTCAGATGCAATAATATCTACAAATTTTGGTTCAACAATAATGCTGTCTACAATATATCCTTCTTTTGGCTTCCCTATTAAATTAACTTTTACTTCTCTTCTTTTTTGAACAATTTTTTCAATAATAACATTTAGTGTTTCAGGATAAATTCTAATAATTTTTATTTCATTAGGAAGTGTAAAGAAATCTTTTATTATCAGTGATAAGTTTCCAGTTTTTTGAGGCTCTAAGTTTATTTCTAATAATTTTTTTCTAAATGCTAGAAAAATTAAATCTTTTGCTTTTCCTGAAATTTCAACATATACTTTATTTGTGCTTGGAATTATTCTAAAATAGTCTGGATAATTTAGTCTTAAATTATAATCAAAATTCACTCTTATAACTTTATCAAGTTTTACATAAATGAATATAAATAGGCTAATTAAAATGGATAGTAAAAAAATTGCTTTATTGTCTTCCATATAATATACTTATTATTCTTTCCTTTAGTTCATCTTTTTCAAGAGGAGAGGATAGTTCCCCCTTGAAGGCAACTCTTACAGTTTGTCTTTCTTCTGATATAACAATTGATATAGCATCGCAAAACTCAGTTATACCTACTGCTGCTTCATGTCTTGTTCCAAGTAATGGATCTGTTAGTTTTGAGCTTCTTGGAAGTCTAACACTTGCATATGATATTCTATCTCCTTTTATAATAATAGCTCCATCGTGTAATGGATTATCTGGATAAAATATACTTTCTATTAAATGAGATGATATTTTAGCATCTATTTCTATTCCACCCTCTGTAAATGTTTCCAAACTCATTCTATTTTGAATTACTATTAAAGCTCCATAACCCTTTTCACTTATTCTATAACATGCATCTAAAATTTCTTCTATTGGAATTTTAGGTGCTTTTGTAAGTAATCTTAAAATTCTACTTTGTCCAATACTTGCTAGTAATCTTCTTATTTCTGGTTGAAATAATATAATAAGTGCAATAAGTCCTACGGTCTTGAAGGCATTTATTAAAAAGCTCATTGCTGATAGCTTTAATATATCTGCCAAGAAAATGATAGTTAGTAATATAAGAACACCTAAAATAATATATATGGTTCTTGTTCCTTTAAATAGTTTTAAAAATTGAAAAATAATGAACCATAGTAGTAAAAAATCAATTATATCTAAATATGAAAATTCAACATTTTTGAAAATTTTAATTAAGTCATTCATTTAAATTTATAAATTTTTCCATTTAAAAAGTCTATGAAATATATGTAGTTTTTGTAAAATTGTATATCTGAAATTTCATAGTTGCTATCAAGTAAAGTTTTACTTTTGAAAACATCTTTAAATTTAGAAAATTCTATAATTTTACCATCCTTAAAGCTTACAATTATTTTTTCATTTTGTATTATAAATGAAGTTGGAATTTCATTGTAATTAAATTTTATTATTGGTTCAATATCTGTATAGTTTAATCCTTCATATAGAGGAAAAATTCCAGAATTTTCTTCATCAATTTTAGCAATTATAAAAATTTTACCACTTTTATCACTTCTAATTTTTATTGGTTCATAAAAGCCACGAGCTATAAGAAATAAATTGTTTTGTTTGAGTTTATAAACTTTATCTTTAACTGCTATAAAAACATTATTTAATGTATCTTTTGTAATTTTCATCGTTGAATTTATCTCGTACTTTGGAAAGTTCTTTATTACATGTTCTAATTTATTTTTATAAAATTTTGAAATTGTTCCTTCGTGAGCAATAAAAACTGTATCATTTATAATTTCAATATCATACGATGGTTGATTTAGATCTTTTACAAGTAAAATTGGCTCTGACTTTAAATTTTCTAAAAACCAAAGATTTCCTGTAATTTCAAGAACATAAAAATTGTTTTTATAAATTCTAAAAGATATAGGTCTTGAAAATGAAAATTCTGATGAGTCAATAATTAATGAAATAATAAGGAACATAATTTAGATTGAAATTTTAAACTATATGCTTTAAAATTTTCAGCACTTATGAAAGTAAGAGCTTCTATTAAGAAAAGATGTGATAAGTGTAAAGTTATAAGGAGAAGAGGAAAAGTTATGATAATTTGTGAAAATCCTAAACATAATCAGAGACAGGGGTGATAAACTATGGCAAGAATAGCAGGTGTTGATTTACCGAAAAATAAGCCTGTTTTTATAGGTCTTGAAAGAATATATGGTATAGGTATTCCTCTTGCTATGAAAATTTTAGCTCAATTGGATATTGAACCTAATAAGAGAGTTAAAGATTTAACAGAGGAGGAAATTTCAAAGCTAAAAAATGTAGTTGAAAACTTAAAGGTTGAGGGAGCACTAAAAGCAGAAATTCAAAGAAACATAAAGAGATTAATAGATATAAAATGTTATAGGGGAATAAGACATTTGAAAGGATTGCCTGTTAGAGGTCAGAGAACAAGACACAATGCAAGGACTAGAAAAGGTCCAAGAGGTAATATATTTAAGAGAAAGAAAAAGGGAGGTCAATAATGTCAAAATCAAAAAAGAAAGTTGGTCCTTATGGTATAGCACACATTCAATCAACTTTTAATAATACTATTGTTACTATAACTGACTTAGAAGGTAATACAATTGCTTGGGCTAGTGGGGGTAGTGTTGGATTTAAAGGAACAAGAAAAGGAACACCTTTTGCAGCAAGTAAGGCAGCCGAGGTAGCAGCAAAAGCAGCAAAAGCAATGGGTATAGAGAGTGTTGAAGTTAGGGTTTCTGGTCCAGGTCCTGGTAGGGAAACTGCTATAAGGGCTCTTGTTAGTGCTGGTTTGAAAGTTCATGCTATCAAGGATGTTACCCCTATTCCTCATAATGGTTGTAGGCCACCTAAGAGAAGGAGGGTCTAATGGCAAGGTATACAGGTCCAAGATGTAGGCTTTGTAGAAGGGAAGGTGTGAAGTTATTTTTAAAAGGTCCAAGATGTCTTACAAATAAATGTGCTTTTGAAAGAAGACCTTATCCACCTGGTATTCATGGACAAAAAAATAAAGGAGCAAAATTAACAATATATGGTATGCAATTGAGAGAAAAGCAAAAGGTTAAAAGAATATATGGTGTTTTAGAAGGGCAATTTAGAAGATTTTTTGAATTAGCAAGGAAAATGCCAGGAAATACTGGTGAAAATCTATTAATTTTATTAGAAAAAAGATTGGATAATGTTGTTTATAGAATGGGCTTTGCTAAGAGTAGAGCACAAGCAAGACAATTTGTTAGACATGGACATATCTTAGTAAATGGAAAAAGAATTGATATTCCCTCATATCTTATAAAAGCAGGAGATATTATCATTGTTGATGAGAAATTTAGAAACAATTATGAGCTTAATAGTGCTATTGAATTTCAAAGGTCTTTACCTAAGGTTGATTGGATAGAAGTTGATTATAACAACTATATGGGGAAAATTTTGAGAGAGCCTCAAAGAGTAGATATAGGTCTTAATATAAAGGAAAATCTCATAGTAGAGTTATATTCAAAATAGGAGGATAAAGATGAGCCTTGTAAGTTTTTTAAATCCGAAAGGTTTTTATGTTGATGAAGCTTCTGAAAATTACGCTAAAATAGTTATTCCTCAAATGGAAAAAGGATATGGAATTACTATTGGAAATGCTTTAAGAAGAATTTTATTATCATCAATTGAAGGTTATTCCGTTGTTGCAGTTTATGTTGAGGGTGCAATTCATGAATTTTCTGCTCTTGATGGAGTTTTGGAAGATGTTCCATATATTTTACTTAATATAAAAAAGATAAAGTTTAAAGTAAATGAAAAAATTGTTTCATTACCTGCTAAGGTCTCAATTGATGTTGAAGGTCCAATGGAATTGAAAGCTGAACATATTCAATTACCTGAAGGTGTTGAAATAGTAAATAAGGATCAATACATTGCTACAATAACATCTAAAAGAAAATTTTATGCTGAAATATACATAGATAAGGGAATTGGATTTGTTCCAAAAGAAGATTATTCAGAAGAATATAAAGATTTATTTAGTTTTGGAACAATTTTTGTAGATGGTAATTTTTCACCTATTGAAAAAGTTAATTGGACAGTTGAAAAAACCAGATATGAAGCTTATATGGATAAGGATAAATTAATAATTGAAATTTGGACAAATGGTACGATTTCACCTATTGAAGCTTATTATAAAGCTATTGAGATATTGGAAAGACATATAAATCTTTTAAAGAATCAACTTCCAAGACCAGAAGAAACAGAATATGTTGATATTGAAGACTTGAATAAGAGAATTGAAGAAGTGAAGAAAAAGCCTATAAATGAACTTCCTATACCTCCGAAAGTTTTGGAAATTTTCTCTAAGAAGGGAATTAAAACAATAAGTGATTTAATATCTTACACAGAAGAGGAAGTAAATGATTTCTATATTGAAGCTGGTTTCTCAAATAGGGAGTTTGAGAAGCTAAAAAGGAAAATTTATTCTCTTTCTCTTGAATTTTCACCTAAATCAAGGAGCTAATTATGAGACATTTAAATAAAATTAAGAAGCTTTCAAGAGAAAGAGAACATAGAAAAGCTTTGCTTAGAAATTTAGTTAGAAGTTTATTTGAGAATGGAACAATAATAACAACAACAGTTAAAGCAAAGGCTTGTAAGAGTGTTGTTGATAAAATTCTTTCAAGAGCTATGGAAGATTCTGTTCATAATAGAAGAATTGTTAATAGATTTTTAAATGATAGAAAGCTAACCAAAAAAGTTTTTGATGAAATTGCTCCACTTTATAAAGAAGATAATATAAAAAGTGGTTTTACAACTATTGTAAAATATGGTTATAGGAGAGGTGATAATGCTGAACTTTCTATTTTGAAATTACTAAAATTTCCAAAAAAGGAAGTGAAAAATGAGCAAGCATCTAAATGATGAAAATTTTGAATTAGCTTTAAAAGAAAATGGTAATATTGTTATTGATTTTTGGGCAGATTGGTGTATGCCTTGTAAGATGTTAGAACCAATTCTTGAGGAAGCTGAAAAAGAATTAAATATAAAATTATATAAAGTAAATGTTGATGATTATCCAAGTTTAGCAGAAAAATATAATATCTTATCAATTCCAACATTATTATGTTTTAAAAATGGAAGTTTGGTTGGTAGAATAATAGGTGCTATGCCCAAAGAGAGATTATATACAAAATTAAAGGAGATTTTTGGATTATGAAAACTTGGACTTATGAAGAAATAAATGAAATTCCAGAGCATTCAATGATTTTAAATGGTAAAGAGGTTGAAATTATAGCTGGTAGTGTAAAACATAGTAAATGGACTTCAAAGCTAAATTACAAGATGGAAAAATTATATAATAAGAAACCGCTTCTTATGTTATCAGCAGATATTGTTTTAGTATCAAAGGAGAAGCTTAGAGATATTTCTGATGAAATTCTTGAGATTTCACCTGATTTAGTAATAGAGATTGAGAAGGAGAGGGAGGAGGTTGATATTGATGAGAAGATAAATTATTATAGTTCTATTGGCATTAAGAAGCAATTATGGATTTTATTAAGTAAGAGGGAAATTTTAGTTATTGAAGATAATGAAAGGACTATTTATCGTTTTGATGATGAAGTTGAACTTCTTGAAGGAAAGAAAATTAAATTTTCAGATATTGAAAAGGAGGTTTTTGAATGAAAACAACATTCTTTAATAACATAGATGGGACAAAAAGGAAGTGGTGGGTTATAGATGCACAAGGTAAGGTTTTAGGAAGGCTGGCTACATTAATTGCTAAAATACTTATGGGAAAACATAAGAAAGAATGGACACCATCTGAAGATATGGGAGATTATGTAATAGTTATAAATGCTGATAAAATTATTCTTACAGGTGAAAAGTGGGAAAAGAAAATATATAGATGGCATTCTGGTTATCTTGGAGGTTTAAAAGAATATAAAGCTATTGATTTATATAAAAAGGACCCAAGGAAACTTATTTATCTCGCAGTAAAAGGTATGCTTCCGAAAAATAGAACAAGAAAAAGAAGGTTAGCAAGATTAAGAATTTTTATAGGACCTGAGCATAATCACTATGCACAAAGACCTCAAAAGCTTGAAATAAAGGAGGATTATAAAATATGAAGCTTCCAAATGTATATAAAGAGAAAGTTCTAAAAACAGGTGATAAAATTTTGTTTCTTGATACTGGTGAAAGAATAATGCTTAAAAAATTTAAGGATGGAAGTTATAAAAAAATTGTCTTTGCTACTGGTGGTAGAAAAACCGCTGTTGCAAGAGTAAGATTGAAAGAGTGGGGTAATGGTAAAATATATATAAATGGTAAAAGACTTGGAGATTACTTTAAAGATGAAACTCATCAAAAGTTAATTCTAAAACCACTTGAATTAACCAATACTATTGGTTTATATGATGTTGTTGTTAAAGTTGAAGGTGGAGGAGTTTCAGGTCAGGCAGGAGCTGTAAGTCATGGTATTGCTAGAGCACTGGCAAGTCTAAATCCTGAAAGTTATAGGCAGATTTTAAGAAAGGCTGGTTTATTAACAAGAGATCCAAGAGAAAAGGAGAGGATGAAATATGCAAGAAGTAAGAGAAGAAGGTCTTGGCAATATACCAAGCGTTAGTATTCAAGAGCTTTTGGAAGCTGGCGCTCATTTTGGTCATAAAAGGAATAAGTGGAATCCTAAAATGTCAAAATATATATTTAAGGAGAAAAATGGTTATCACATTATTGATATAAGAAAAACGGTTCCTCTGATGAATAAAGCATTAAAGTTTGCCTACGATGTTGCAAGTAGAAATGGAAACTTTCTTTTTGTTTGTACGAAGAAAAATTTAAAGGATACAATTTTAAATTTTGCTAATGAGGCAAAGGCTTTTTATGTTGTTGAAAGGTGGCCTGGTGGTCTTCTAACAAATTTTGAAACGACGCAAAGAAGACTCCTTAGGATAAAGGAAATTGAAGGTATATTTGAAGAATATAATAAGGGTAAAAGTGTTTATGTTAAAAAAGAGATTGTTGAATTTCAAAGGGAATATCAAAAACTATTAAAGAAATTTGGTGGTGTTAGAAATATGGAAAGCTTACCTGATGTTTTGTACATTGTTGATCCTGTTCATGATAATTTAGCTGTTCATGAAGCAAACTTACTTAAAATACCTATTATCGCAATATGTGATACGAATGCTGACCCTGATCTTATAACTTATCCAATACCTGCTAATGATGATGCTATAAAAAGTGTTTCGCTTATAACTTCACTTTTAGTTGAAGCAATTAAAAAAGGAAGGGAGGTTAGTTTATCATGGCAGATATAAAGCCTGAACTTTTAAAAGAATTGAGAGAAAGGACAGGTGCAGGACTTATGGATTGTAAAAAGGCTTTAATTGAAGCTGATGGTGATATTGACAAAGCTGTTGAAATACTTAGGAAAATGGGTATTGCAAAAAGTGAAAAAAAACTTACAAAGGAAGCAAGGCAGGGTTCAATTTCAAGCTACTTATCAAGTGACAGAAAACTTGGTATATTAGTTGAGCTTAACTGTGAAACTGATTTTGTAGCTGCAACTGATGATTTTAAGAACTTATTAAACAATATCCTTGAAGTAATTAAAATAAATAAACCAAAGAACTTAGATGAACTTAAAGGTTTAAAACTTCCAAGTGGTGATAGTGTTGAAAATGAAATAAAAATTCTCATAAGCAAGGTTGGAGAAAACATCATTTTAAGAAGATTTTCTATATTTGAAACAAAAAATGGATTTATTGAGATATATGTTCATCCTGGAAGCATGTTGGCAAGTATGGTTGAGATAGAACCTGACAACCAGAGGTTATATCAATTTTCAAGAGATATTGCTATGCAAATTGCTGCTATGAATCCAATTAGTATATCTGAAAATGATATTCCTTCTGATATAATTGAAAGAGAGAAAAATATATATAGAGAACAAGCTATAGCGGAAGGAAAGCCTGAAAAAGTTATAGATAGAATTGTTGAAGGGAAGTTAAAAGCCTTTTTCTCGGAAAGGGTTTTATTAAATCAACAATTTATAAAAGATAATACGAAAACTGTTTTAGAGTATAAAAAGGAGCTTGAAACTCAAACAGGAATTGATATAAAAATTGTTAGGTTTGTTAGATTTAAGGTTGGTGAGGAATGAAACTTAAATTTATAGAAGAGGAATTAGAAAGACTTAAAAGTGAAGGTTTATATGTAAATATAAGAGTAATTGAAAGTGAAGTTTCTTCTTGGTTTGTTGTTGATGGTAAAAAATGCTTAAATCTAACATCAAATAATTATTTAGGATTTGCTAGTGATAGGAAATTGATTGAGAAGGTTATAGAATATGTTAAAAAATATGGAATTGGTCCAGCTGCTGTTAGAACAATTTCTGGAACAATGTCCATTCATACTGAATTAGAAAGAAGGTTGTCAAAATTTAAGGAAGTTGAGGATGTTATTTTATTACAAAGTGGTTTCATGGCAAATTTGTCAGTTATTCCTTCAATTGTTTCAAGTGAGGATGTTATATTTTCTGATGAATTAAATCATGCTTCAATAATAGATGGTTGTAGATTAAGTAGAGCTGAAATTGTTAGATATAGACATTTGGATATGAATGACTTGGAGGATAAACTAAAGCAATACACAAATAAAAGGAGAAAATTGATTGTAAGTGATGGTGTTTTCTCAATGGATGGGGATATAGCACCACTTAATGAACTAATTGAATTAGCTAATAAATATGATGCTATTTTAATGATAGATGATGCTCATGGGGAGGGTGTTCTTGGAAGGAATGGAAGAGGAATTGTTGATCACTTTAATGCTCATAATAAAGTTGATATTGAAGTGGGAACACTTTCAAAGGCTTTTGGCGTTATAGGAGGATTTGTAGCTGGTAGTCAAAAACTTATAGAATATTTAAAGCAAAAAGCAAGGCCATTTTTATTTTCAAGTGCTTTAACTGTTGCTGATGTTGCTGCGAATTTAGCTGCAATTGAAATTATGGAAAGTTCTGATGAACTTGTTAAAAAGCTTTGGGAAAATAAAAATTATTTCCAAGAAAATTTAAGAAAAATGGGATTTAATCTTGGGACAACTAAAACACCAATTACTCCTATTATTATTGGTGATGAGAAAAAAGCACAACAATTTTCAAGAGAATTATTTGAAAATAATATATTCGTTCAAGCAATTGTTTATCCAACAGTTCCAAAAGGAACAGCAAGATTAAGGGTTATGATTTCAGCTATTCATAAGAAAGAAGATTTGGACTTTGCACTTGAAGTTTTTGAAAAAATAGGTAAAAAGTTATCAGTTATATGATTGTATCACTTAATGATATTTTAAAAGATAATGTTGTATTTCAGTTCAATTTTCATAATCTTGAATTTTTAAAAGCAATTTTGGAGGTTCATTATGAAGAAAATTATCCTTTAATCCTTGGTATTAGTGAAAGTGGTTTAAATTATATGGGAGAAGATTTTGTCAAGGGATTTATCTTAACCATAGAAAGAAATTATAAAAATCTTCCTATTGTGATTCATTTAGACCATGGTAAGAATTTGGAAATTATTTTAAAAGCTATAAAATTAGGTTTTTCTTCTGTTATGATTGATGGTTCAAGTTTAGATTTTGAGAGTAATGTTAAAATTACAAGTGAAGTTGTTAATATATGTCATAAAATTGGGATTTCAGTTGAAGGTGAAATTGGACAACTTAAAGGTTCTGATTATATGACTGATCCAGATGAAGCTAAAAAATTCGTTGAACTTACAAATGTTGATGCACTTGCTATATCTATTGGAACAAGGCATGGTGCTTATAAAGGCGAAGTAAAGTTAGACTTTGATAGATTGAAAAAAATAAAATCACTATTACCTAACACGTTTCTTGTTTTACATGGTGCTTCAAGTGTTTATGATAATTACATTAATTTGATAAATCATTATGGTGGTAAAATTTTTAGTGCAAGTGGTATTCCTGATGAACATTATATTCTTGCTATTAATTATGGAATAAGAAAAATTAACATAGATACCGATTTAAGGATTGCTTTTGTTTATGGAATTAGAAAATTTTTGTTTGAAAATCCTTCTGAAATTGATCCAAGGAAAATTCTCAAAAATTCAATAGAATCCATAAAGGATGTAGTTCGGCATAAGTTAGTTTTGATAAAGAAAAATATGAAGTGAAATTCTTTATTCTAGACTTAAGGAGGACTTTGCCCATATGGGCATTTATGAGCCGTAAGCCTTATTTTTAGGCACAACACAAGGCATATCTAACTTGCTTTGTTCAATAAAGGTGGAGACCCCCGTATAGCCTAAAAATGGTTATTTACGAGCCGAATCTAACTTACCTTTAAAATTTTCATTATGAGAATTACTGCAAGAAACTTTGAATTAACGGAAACGCTAAGGGATTACATAAGCAAAAGGCTTGGACATTTAGACAGATATTCAGATCATATTATAGACTCTGAAATAATTCTCATTGAAGAAAGGGGTCAGTATAAAGGAGAAATGATTGTTAAGGTTAAAGGTAGAACTATAAAAGCTGAAACAAAGGATAACGATGTTCTTAAAGTTGTAGATGAGCTAAAAGATATTGTCATAAGAGAATTAAAGAAATATGAGGAAAAGTTAAAAGACCATAGAAAATAATTGCGAATTTTTATTATTTTTTCAATTGTTTTCATTTTTTATTTTGTTTTTATATTAAAATTATTTGAATTACAGATTTTAAGAGGCGAAGAATTTAGAAAAAAGTCGTATAGTAATCACTTTTACATAATAAAAGTTAAACCTTCAAGGGGTAATATATATGATAGAAATGGCTTCATTATAGCTGGTAATTTAACAAGCACGAAAAATTTTATTATTACAAAGGAAAAGGATATTTTGAAAGAATATGAAAGCTACATTGCTTCATTAAATGGTTATTATAGTGATGTTATGGATTATTTTGAGTCTTCAAGTGTTATTTCAAGAAGAGATTTACTTAGTGATGTTGTTTTTGTTCCAATAACAAGTAGAGTTTATCCTTATGGTGATTTAACACCTCATTTTATAGGTTATGTAAATAGTGATGGTATTGGACTTGAAGGTTTTGAAAAAATTTTTGATGATAGTTTAAGAGGTCAAGAAGGAGAAATTATAATTCCTGTTGATGCAAGAATGAATATAACTGACAAAAATAAAATTATTTATAACTTTCCAAAGAAAGGAAAAGATTATAAACTAACGATTGATATTCAATTACATAAATTCATAGATAGTTTATTAGAGAATTATGAAAAAGCTAGTGTTGTAGTTCTCAAAGCCAATGGTGAAGTTCTTGCTTTGTATTCAAAACCGAAATATGATCCTCAAATGTTTTCAAGAGGATTAACGAAATCTGAATGGAATTATATTAATGATAAAGAATTGGCACCACTTATGGACAGAACTATATCAGGATTATATCCACCAGGTTCAATAGGAAAGATTCTTACAACACTATTAGCTATTGAAAATGGTTGGAATTGGAAAACAAGTATGCCATGTCAGGGGTACATTGTTTATGGTGGAAATGTTTTTAAGGATTGGACTATTCATTATCATATTTCAAGTATTATAGAAGCACTTGAAGTTTCCTGTAATGTTTATTATTATAACCTTGGTAAATTTCTTGGAATAAAGAAAATTACTGAAAGCTATAAAAAACTTGATATATTTAGAAAAAAATTTACGCCTTTTCCACAAGAGAAAATATCTTTTGTTCCTGATATTGATTGGTATATGGAGAATTATAAATTCATTCCTGGTGGCTCAGCACTTAATCTTGCAATTGGTCAGGGCGAATTAATGCTTACGCCAATTGCTATATCTATGCTTGTTGGGGCAATTGCTAATAATGGAAAAATGCCTTATCCAAAATTTTATTTTGATCAAGTTGTTAAAGATACATTTAAATTACCATTTTCAGACTCAACAATAAAAATTACTAAAATTGCTATGTTAAATGTTGTAAAAGGTCAAAGAGGAACTGCTGGATATTTAAATTATAAACTTATGGAATATGGATTAAATGTAAATGTTGCTGGTAAAACAGGTTCATCTGAAAATCCTCATAGTAAAAAAACACATTCACTTTTTACGCTTTTTGCACCTTTTGAAAATCCTGAATTTATAATTACAGTTGTTGTTGAAACTGCTGGACATGGAAGTGATGTTGCAGTTCCAATTGCTACTGAAATTTTAAGATGGTGTTTATTGCATTATTATTATCAATAATAGGTATTATTGAAATTTGGACAATAAATCCAGTTCTTGCACAAAAGCAAATTATTTTTTTGTTATTTTCAGTTTTTTTGGGTTATTTTATTTACTTAAAATTTAAATTTGCATATATTGAAATGTTATTTTTTCCAATCTTGATTATAACAATTTTTTTGCTTTTTTTAGTTCATTTTCTTGGAAATGATATAAATAGATGGATTGATTTGAAATTTTTCTATTTTCAGCCATCTGAAATTACAAAATTGTTGCTTCCATTTCTGTTCTACATTTATAATCCTTCTGATAATCTAATTAAAGTTTCAATTATTATTTTTATTTTATTTTTACTTATTATTACACAACCAGATTTAGGATTTTCAATTTCAATTTTATTTGTATCATTTTTTGTATTTCTTTACTCAAATGTTAATAAAAATTTACTTATTTTTATTTTATTTTCAATAATGGCGGTTTTTACTTCGTTTAATATAATTTCTTTTGTTTTGACATTTTTGATTTTAATTTTTGTCCTATTTTTCTCAAAATCAAGGTGGTACTGGACAACATTAACAATTTTAACTTTTATTTTTATAAGCATTATAACTCCTATTATTTGGAATAATATCTTAAAACCTTATCAAAGAACGAGAATAATAGCATTTCTAAATCCCGAAGCTTATAAAAAGAATGAAGCTTATCAAATATATCAGTCTCAGATAGCTATTGGTAGTGGTAAGCTTTTGGGTAATGGTTTTAATAAAGGAACTCAAAAAAAATATGGTTTCTTACCAGAAGCTCATACTGATTTTATATTTGCTTCAATATGTGAGGATTTTGGGTTTTTGGGAGGATTTATAACATTAACTTTGATTTTTATTTTGATTTTAAGAGTATTGTTTATTCTAAATAAAATTGATGATGAAAGGCTTAAAAGATTTACTTTAACAATTGCTTTGTTTTATATTTATTCTTTTATTGTTAATATATCTGTTAATTTAGGACTTATGCCTGCAAAAGGTTATCCATTACTATTTGTAAGTTATGGTGGTAGTCATTTGCTCTTGGATTATATTTGCCTTTTCTTAATTATGTTAGTAAAGAAGAACTTGCCTTAATAACCTCTTTAACTTTATCTACAATATCTTTTGGTGTAAATCCTCTTCCATCGTACCTCTTTAAACTTTCTATTTTATCATGATTTGGATAAAACATTTTTATAACATTTGCTAACTGACCTTGTGCATTTTGTTCTACAACAATAACTTTTTCACAGCTGTCTATGAATGATTTTATTCCTTCCTCATCTAATGGCCAAAGTGTTCTTATTTGTAAGAATTTAACATCAATATCTTCATTTTTAAGTCTTTCCATTGCTTCCATTATTGGTCCATAAGTAAATCCAAATCCTATAATTCCAATTTCTCCATTTCCAAAAATTAAATTTTCAGGTAAGTCACCACTATATTTAGCAGTTTGATAAATTTTTCTAAGTCGTTTTTCAAGCATTTCCTTTCTTTTCTTTGGATTTTCAGTTGTATATCCGTCTTCTTCATGTTCATTTGAATTAGCTGTAAATATTCCTCCTTCCATTCCTGGTATTGTTCTTGGAGATATTCCATCATCTGTTATTTTGTATCTGAGGTACTTTTCACCTCTTGATAGCATCTCATCAAGTTCCTTTTGACTTAAAATTTTTCCTCTTTCAATTTTCACTTTTTCCAAATCAATTTCACTAACAGGAATTGTATATTTGTTTTGCGCTAAAACTTGATCAGCTAATAAAATAACAGGTGTTTGATATTTCTCTGCTAAGTTGAATGCTAATATAGCAAATTCAAACATTTCTTTAACATTTCCAGGAGCAATTACAATTCTTGGTGCATCACCATGACCACCGAATATAGCATGGTATATGTCGGATTGTTCAACTTTCGTTGGAAGTCCTGTTGATGGACCTGCCCTTTGTGCTAAATATATTACAAGAGGTGTTTCATTCATAACGGCAAGTCCTATCGTTTCTGTTTTTAGGGACACTCCTGGACCACTTGTTCCAGTCATTGCTCTAACACCGGCATAAGCTGCTCCAATTGCAAAGTTTATAGAAGCAATTTCATCTTCTGCTTGAACTACAACACCTCCATATTTGGGAAGTTCCTTTGATAGTATCTCAAGAACTTCACTTGCTGGTGTTATTGGATAGCTTGCATAAAATCTACAACCACCAACAATTGCCCCAAATGCAAGTGCCTCATTACCCATAATAAAATAAGTTTTTTCAGGATTTTTTACTTCCTCAATAATATATTCATCAACTTTATTTATGTTTTCCTTTGCATAGTTGTATCCTGCATCAAAAGCTTCTATGTTTTTACTGGCTATTTTATCTCCTTTTGTTTTTAAGAAATGGTTATATATGATTTCCTTTGTTTTTTCATAATCCATTTTCAAAAGATAAGTAATCACACCGACTGCTATAATATTTTTTATTACTTCAAGACCAAGTTGATTTTTAGCGATGGATTGCATAGGAACAAAGTAGTAATGAATATCATTTCTTATTAGCTCTTGATTTAATTCCTCGTTTGAATTATCATATATTATAACTCCGTTTTCAACAACATCTTCAATATGAATTTCTACATTCTTTTTATCAAAGGCAAGCAAATAATCTAATTTATCTTTCCTACCATAATATATTCTCTTTTCGTTTGCTCTTAAAGTTATGTTAGTTGGTAATCCTCTTATATTTGATGGAAAATCTTTATAAGTAACTAACCAAAGACCAATATCTTTAAAAACTTTTGAAAGGACATCAGCAGTTGTTAAGCTTCCATCACCTGCTCTTCCAGCTACTCTAATTGTAATATCATTCTTAATCATAAGTTCTAAAATTTTAAAGTATAAGTTTATTTTTTTATGTTTTGTCTAAGAATTCTGAAATGTAGATTATTTCTATTCTTTGCCCACCCACCCTATATTTAAGCCTTCGGCTTATAAATACCCGTTTAAATCTATAATTTCCTTAAAGCTTTTATAAGTTATTGATAATCAAGGATTTAACAATAATTATTGGACAAAGCAGTTAATTATTGCTTTTACATCCTTTAAACTTTAAAAGTGAAAAATATCTCTATTATTGGTCTTCAATGGGGTGATGAAGGAAAGGGGAAGATTGTTGATTACTTTTCAAAAGATTATAAAGTAATAGTAAGATTTCAAGGTGGTCCTAATGCTGGTCATACAGTTTATGTTAATAATAGAAAGTACATTTTTCATCAACTGCCTAGCGGTCTTATATGGGGTAATAAAAAAGGTATAATATCAAGTGGTGTAGTATTAGATTTGGAAATTTTAAAAAAAGAAATTGAGCAAATAAAAGATATAGATTTCAAGCTAATTATTGATTATAGAACAAATGTTATTTTACCCTATCATAAGTTAGAAGATGAGCTTGAGGAGAAAGCAGGTGGTATTGGTTCTACAAAGAAAGGTATATCCCAAGCTTATAGAGATAAGTTTGCACGAATAGGCATAAGAATTTTTGATATTTTAGATGAAAATAGATTGAGAAATGCTCTAATTAAGAACTATGAATTTAATAAGTATTTTCTAAAATCAAAATTCAATTTTGAAATTATGTCTTTTGAAGAAGTTTTTGATTATTTATTAAGTTATAAAAATTTTGTTAAAGAATTTTCAGGAGATGCTCAAATTGAAATTCTAAGGGAAAAAAAAGGAATATTATTTGAAGGAGCTCAAGGAACATTATTAGATATAACATTTGGAACTTATCCTTATGTTACCAGTTCAAGTACAATTACTTCTTCAATTGGAGTTAATTGTGGTATTCCATTAAACTTCATTGATGAACATATTGGTGTTTTTAAGGCTTATACTACGAGAGTGGGTAAAGGACCGTTTCCAACCGAGTTAAATGATGATATTGGTAGTTATTTAAGAGAAAAAGGAAATGAGTATGGTTCAACAACTGGCAGACCTAGAAGATGCGGATGGCTTGATTTAGTTCTTTTAAAATATGCTATTAATATAAATGGTATAAATAAAATTGTTCTAACAAAAATTGATGTTCTCTTTGGTTTAAAGGAAATAAAATTATGTGTAGCTTATGAATATAAGGGCAAAGTTATTGATTTTCCTCCAATTTATGATTTAGATAATGTTAAACCAATTTATGAAAGTTTAAAAGGATTTGACAACTTAAATGAAGCTAATCATTATATTGAATTTATTGAAAATTACTTAAATATGAAAATTAATTATATTTCTTATGGATTTGAAAGGGAAAGTATTATTTCAAGATAAAGGGGTCTAATAGAGGACGAAGTTATAAGCTGAAGGCTTATTATTAGGGTGGGTGGGGAAAATATAGAAATAATCATATTTTCAGAATTACTAGACAAAGCAAATAATCTTTGCTTTGTCCAGTAAATAATGTTAAGTGCTTGATAGTCAATAACTTATTAAAAATTCATTAAAATTCTTGAAATAATGGGGGGAATTTAAGGGGGGCGAAGTTTAAGCCGAAGGCTTATATTCAGGGTGGGTGGGAGAAGTATAGAAATAATTATATTTTCAGAATTACTAGACAAAGCAAATAATCTTTGCCTTGTCCAATAATTCCCCCTCTACCTTCCCTATGGATACCCCCACTATATTTTAACTCATCCCCTCCCATATCAACCCCTCAATCAGCCAAATTACTATAACTATAAAAACTATTCATTAT
>CBFGJN010000043.1:0-17064 GCA_965649115.1 Caldifarciminota bacterium
TGATAATGAATAGTTTTTATAGTTATAGTAATTTGGCTGATTGAGGGGTTGATATGGGAGGGGATGAGTTAAAATATAGTGGGGGTATCCATAGGGAAGGTAGAGGGGGAATTATTGGACAAGGCATCTCTTTTTTGCTTTGTCCAGTAATTATTGCTAAATGCTTGATTATCAATGACTTACGAAAATTTCAATAAAACTATTGATTTCATGGGGGGATTTTAGGGGGGCGAAGCCCCCCATAGCCGAAAAATGGGCATTTTAAAGCCGAAGGCTTAAATATAGGGTGGGTGGGAAAATAAAGAAAAATAAATAATTCCAGAATTATTGGACAAGGCATCTCTTTTTTAAACTTTACCTTTAAAATTTTCATTCTATGCTTGGAGGAATTTGGTTTGTGGAGAGGCATACTGATAGTTTATTATTTTACTATAAGGTAAAAAAAATTATATATTCGGGAAAAACGAAATATCAAAAAGTAGATATTCTTGATATTGAACCTTTTGGAAAAACCTTATTTCTTGATGATAAAATCCAATCTGCACAAGTAGATGAATATATTTATCATGAAGCATTAGTTCATATTGCTATGTTTTCTCATCCAAATCCCAAAAGGGTTTTAATTATGGGTGGAGGGGAAGGTGCTACACTAAGAGAGGTTTTAAAGCATCCATCTGTTAAAGAGGCAATCATGGTTGATATTGACGAGGAATTAGTTAATTTATGTAAAGAATATATGCCTGAATGGAATGATGGTGCTTTTGAAGATTCAAGAAGTAAAATTTATTATACTGATGCTCGTAGATTTGTAGAAGAGACAAATAGTGTTTATGATATTATTATATCTGATTTAACGGAACCTATTGAAAGTGGTCCATCGGTTAAGTTATTTACAAAAGAATTTTATAGTGTATTATATAATAAACTTTCTAATGATGGAATTTTTGTCGCCCAAGCTGGAAGTGCTGATCCTTTATATCCTAATTTTGTGGCAAGTTTATATAAGACACTAAAAACAATTTTTCCTATTGTTAAGGTTTATTGGACATTTATGTTTTCATTCCAATTGCCTTGGTCATTTGTAATTGCAAGTAAATCAATTGATCCAGAAAATGTTAAATTAACCTTAATTTTTGAGAAAATAAATCAGATAGGTAGAGAAAAATTTAAATTTTATTATCCTAATATGCACTTTGCTATGTTTTCCATTCCAAATTATTTAAAATTAGCTCTTGAAGAAAAAGGTATTGTTATAAAGGATGATGTCCCCTTTATTTGGAGAGCTTAAAAGAATATATTTATGTTCAGGTATAGGGAAGGGAACAACGTCCTTAAATGCCTTTGATAATGCTTTAATTTCTGCAGGTGTAGGTAATTATAATCTTTTAAAAGTTTCAAGTATTGTTCCACCTAATGTTGAAATTGTAAATAAAATAGAATTAAAACCTGGTTCATTACTTCCAATTGCTTATGGATACCTAATTTCAAATGAAGATGGAAAGGTTATATCATCTGCGGTTTCCATTGCTATACCAAAGAATAAAAATAACATTGGTGTTATAATGGAGGTTAGTGGATATTTTGAAGAAAATAAAATAAGAGAAATTGCATATAATATGGCTTTTGAAGCTATGAATTTAAGAAATATAGAAATTGATTTTATTGAAGTTAAGTCAATAAGCGCTATTGTTGAAGGTTGGACTTGTGTATTTTCAGGTGTAGCTATATTTTAAATGGAAAGCTTTATTGAATTTCATTCAAAAAGTAGCGGAATTTATTTAAGTGTTAAGAATGTCCTATATAGAAAAAGAACAAAATATCAGGAAATTTTAGTCTTTGAAAATGATTTCTTTGGAAGAGTTTTAGCACTTGATAATCTAATAATGACAACTACCAAGGATGAATTCATTTATCATGAAATGATTTCTCACATTCCTATGAAATCTCACCCTAATCCAAAAAGTGTTTTAATAATTGGAGGAGGTGATGGAGGAACATTAAGAGAAGTTTTAAAATATCCAATTGAAAAAGCATTTTTAGTTGAAATTGATGAAGAAGTTATAAATGTTTCAAAAATTTTTTTTCCTGAACTTTCAAAATCATTTGATGATGAAAGGGTTAAAGTTATAATAATGGATGCTATTGAATGGGTTAAGAAAAGTGATGAAAAATTTGATGTTATTTTAATAGATTCTACCGACCCTGTTGGAATAGCAGAAGGTCTGATAAGTGAAAGTTTTTTAAAAAATGTTAAAAAATTGATGAATGATATTTCAATTATATGTATTCAAAGTGAATCTCCATTTTATCATTTGGAGATTTTGGAAAGAATTTACAAAACATTTAAAAATATCTTTTCAAATGCTCACATTTATACAGCTCCTATTCCTACTTATCCAGGGGGATATTGGTCATTTACAATGAGCTTTTTAGGTTTAAATGCTCCTGAAATTAGAAATAGTTTCGTAGTTGAACATTTAAAATTTTATAACGATGAAATTTACAAAAGTTGTTTTTCATTACCTCAATTTTTAAAGGAGAGAATTTATGGAGTTGATTGAAAAGGCTTATAAAAAGGCTAATGAAATTGAAAAATTGACTAATTTGCCAGATATTCAAATAAATCATCTAATTGATTATACCCTTTTAAAACCTGATGCAACATATGAAGATTTACAAAATTTCATAAATAATGCTATTAATAAAAATTATTATTCAGTTTGTATAAATCCATTTTTTGTTCCAAGGGTTAAAGAATTATTAGAGGGAAAAAATATAAAAATTTGTTCAGTTGTTGGTTTTCCTCTTGGTGCATTACCTCTAAAATTAAAACTATCAGAAGTTGATTGGTTATTAAATGAAAGTGTTAATGAAATTGATATGGTTATGAATTTATCTGCTTTTAAAAGTAAAGATTATAAATTGGTTGAATACGAAATAAAAGAAATTTCTAAAATTTTTCCTAATTTAAAAGTTATTATTGAAACATGTTTATTAACTGATGAAGAAAAAATAATAGCTTGTAAAATTGCAAAAGATAATGGAGCAATGTTTGTTAAAACTTCTACTGGATTTTCAAAACATGGTGCAACATTATTTGATGTTGCTTTATTAAGAGAAGTTGTTGGAAAAGATTTTGGTGTTAAAGCTTCTGGTGGAATAAGAGATAAAGAAACTGCAATAAAAATGATTTTAGTAGGAGCCAATAGAATAGGAACTTCAACTGCTATATAAATCTTCCATACTATACAAACCAACTGATTTATCCTTTATAAATTCTATTGCTTTGATAACACCAATTGCAAATACCCTCCTACTTAAAGCTTTATGTTTAATTTCTATAACCTCACCTTCATTTGCAAAAATAATAACATGTTCTCCAAAAATACCACCTAATCTAAAACTTTCCACTGTTAAATCTAAATTTTTATTAACCTCCTTTAGTTTGCTTAATATCATTTTTGATGTTCCACTTGGTTTATCTTTCTTAAATTTATGATGAATTTCATAAATTGCTAAATCGTAGTCAATTAGGTGTTTATATAAATTTGGCAAGAATTTAAGAATTGAGTTTAAACCATAAGAAAAATTATAAGATAGGAAAACAGCAGTTTTCTCTGAGAGCTTTTTTATAAGTTCTAAGTCCTCATCATTAAATCCCGTTGTCCCAATAATATATTTTCTTGGTTCATTTAAAACAATTTTAATATGTTCAATGTTCGCTTCTCTATTTGTAAATTCTATTAAAATATCTGCTTTTTTGTAAATTTCAAAATTGTCTTCTCTTGTAATTCCAAAAAAATCATAATTCTTTTCATTTAAGATATTAGCCAATTCTTTACCCATCTTTCCATTTATTCCGATTATTGCAATTTTCATATAAATAAACTACTTACAGATTGTGAATTATGTATTCTTTTTATTGCCTCTCCAAGTAAAGGAGCAATGCTTATAACTTTTGTGTTTTTTGGTATTCTTGAACTATTTCCCTCAATTGTATTTGTAATTATTATTTCTTCAATATCAGAATTTTCTAATAGTTCTTTTGAATTTGAAGAAAATAATCCATGTGTAGCACATACAATTACTTTTTTTGCTCCTTTTTCTAATAATGCCTTACTGGCATAAGTTATTGTTTTTCCCGTGTCTATAATATCATCTACAATAATTGCAACTTTATTTTTGACATCTCCTATTACATTCATTATTTCTGCTTGATTAGGTGATGGTCTTCTTTTATCTATTAAAGCTATTGGTAATTCTCCAAATTTTTTAGCAAATAATCTTGCTCTTCTTGTTCCACCAGCATCAGGTGAAACAATAACAAAATCATCACTATTTAAATCTCCAAATTTTTCAATGATATAATCTCTAAATATAGGAATAGCATATAGATTATCAACTGGTATGTTAAAGAAACCTTGAATTTGTTCAGCATGTAAATCAACTGTTAAAACTCTTGTAGCACCTGCAGTTTGAATTAAATCACTAACAAGTTTAGCACTTATTGGGACTCTTGGAGCATCTTTTCTATCTTGTCTTGCATATCCAAAATATGGTATTACTGCTATTATCTCATTGGCAGAAGCTCTTTTAACTGCATCTATTATTAATAAAAGTTCCATTAAATTATCAGAGGGTGGATTAGTAGATTGAATTATAAATACATTATCACCTCTTATACTTTCAAGAATTTGAACTCTAATCTCACCATCTGAAAATTTATCAACAATACTACTAACATTTTCTACTGAAAGATAATTACATATTTCTTTCAATAGATTTTTTGAAGAATTTCCACCTAGAATTTTAATTTCTCTCAAATTTTATTATGGAGCCGACCGGACTTGAACCGGCGACCTCCTGGGTGCAAACCAGGCGCTCTCCCAACTGAGCTACGGCCCCTTGTGAAGTTCCAAAATTTTAAAGCATAGTAAATAGCTCTCAATTATAATACTACTTTATCTTTTTTAACTCTCTTTTCATTTCTCTTTCAATTATCCTCTCTTTAATTTTTTCTTTCTTTTCATATTTCTTTAAGCCTTTTGCAAGAGCTATTTCTAATTTTATTAAGTGATTTTTTTGATAAATTTTTAATGGAATTATAGTTAGTCCTCTTTCCTTTGATTTGCCTATAATTCTATCAATTTCTCTTCTATGAAGTAATAATTTTCTGGGCCTTTCAGGGTCCAATCTATCATAAGTTGAAAATTCATAAGGTGCAATAAACATATTTATAATATAAAGTTCGCCTCTTTTTGGAATTATAAAACTATCCTTAAATGAAACTTTACCCATTTTTATTGACTTTACTTCCGAGCCTTTTAATTCTATTCCCGCTTCGTAAGTTTCAATAATTTCGTAATTCGTTTTAGCTTTTTTATTTTCCAAAATAACCTTAATCATTATATAATTTCTTTTATAAGCTCATATGGACTTTTCTTATTTTTAAACCCCTCTTCAACCAATTTTTCCAAGTGATTCTTTTTCTTAAATTCTTCCCATAATTTCTCCTTTATTAATTCTTCAATTTCTTCATAATATCTTTTTTTTCTCATTTGAATAATTTTTTCGCTCTCTTTAATATAATCTCTATGCTTAATTATGGCTTGGAAAAGTTCATTTATACCAATATCTTTAAGAGCTGAAACTTTAATAATCGGAACTTTCCAGTTTTTATCTTTTGTATTAAAGCCCATATCAAGAGCAGATTTTATATCCATATATAATCTATCCGCTCCTTCTCTATCTGATTTATTTATGACAAAAATATCCCCTATTTCCATTAGTCCCGCTTTCATTGCTTGAATACTATCACCAGACTCAGGAACCAAAACAACAACAATCGTATCAGATGCCTTAATAATATCAAGTTCTATTTGTCCTACACCTACTGTCTCAATAAATATAGGGTCAAAACCAAAAGCATCCATAACATCTGCTACAAAAATTGTAGTTTTTGCTATACCTCCAAGACTACCTCTACTTGCCATACTTCTTATATATATTCCTTCGTTTAAAGCTTCCATCATTCTAAATCTATCTCCAAGTAATGCTCCACCTGAAAATGGTGAAGATGGATCAACTGCTATAATTGATGGATTATAATTTTGTTTTTTAAAATATATTGCAATTTTATTTAAGAGTGTTGATTTTCCAGCACCCGGTGGTCCTGTTATTCCAATTCTATGAGCCTTACCAACGAACTTATAAATCTCTGAAAAGATAACTTCAATATCTGTGTTATTTTCAACCTTAGTAATAATTTTTGATAGTGCTAATCTATCCTTATTCTTAAATTTCTCAATAAGGTCTTTCGTATTCATATATTTGTTGATAATTTTAAAGTGCTTTGTCTAAATTTAATTGCTGTGTCTAATAACTCGGAAACTACCCACCCAAAAATTAAGCCTTCGGCTTTACCCTCCATAAAAACAAAAGTATTTGGACAAAGAATAAGATATGTGCTTTTGCTTTAAAATTTCATAACTATGCTTTTAGCCCTTATCGTATTTTCAATCTTTGGACTTTTGGGTGCATTAATTGTCCTTTTTCATAAGAAACCTATATATAATGCTCTTGGACTTTTATTAAACTTTATTTCATTAGCTATCATTTATTTTCTATTGAATGCTCCATTTCTTGGCGTTATTCAGATTATTGTTTATTCAGGAGCTATCGTTGTATTCTTCTTATTTGTAATAATGCTTTTGAATTTAAGAGAACCTTTAATGGATTTTGATTTTTCTTTCAAAGGATTGCTTTCAATTATAGTAGTTTTTGCTCTGTTCATTGGTGTTGCGGTTTCACTATATATTACAAAATTACCCAAATTTGAACTTGGAGAAGAAGGAAAAGTTGATAAATTGGGTGAGTTATTACTTACAAAATACCTTGTTCCTTTTGAACTTGCTTCAATTTTACTATTAGTTGCTATTGTAATTGCAATAATAATTGGAAGAAAACAAGAAGAATGAAGGTTTTATATAATACAATAAAAGAATTTATTCCTGATTTCAATTTAAGTCCAATTGAGCTTAAAAACTTTTTTGAAGACATTGGAATTGAAGTTGAAAATTTTTTAGATTTATCAGAAGGATTAAAAGATAAAGTTTTTCCTGCAATAGTTGAAAGTATAAAGTACGATGGGAACTTAAAGATATTAAAAGTTAAGACAAATTTTGGAGAATTTCAAGTTATAACTACTGCTGATATTAGTTTAAAAGATAAAGTTGTTTTAGCAATAGAAGGAGCAAGACTAAAAAATAATCAAGTTATTTCAAAGAGGTCTATAAAAAATTATATTTCAGAAGGAATGTTATTATCTGAAAGTGAAATAGGAATTTCAGAGATTTCTGATAGAATTATAAAACTTCCTATTGACTTTGATTTAAATAGTAATGTTTTAGATTATTTACAGCTTAACGATTATCTTTATGAACTTTATATATTCCCAAATAGGGGAGATTTAATGGGAATGTTAGGAATCTGTTATGAAATTGCAAGCTATTTAAAAATGGATGTTATATTACCAAATTTAATTGATGAAGAATTAGAAAATTTTGAATTTCCAATAGAAATTGAAGAAAAAGATGGATGTTTAAGATATATCGGAACGATAATAAAAAATGTTAAAATTTCAGATAGCCCTGACGTTTTAAGATACAGATTACATCTTCTTGGATTTCGTTCAATAAATAACATTGTAGATATAACAAATTATGTAATGTGGGAAATAGGACAACCACTACATGCATTTGATTTAAACAAAATAGACGAAAAAATTATTGTTAGAAGAGCAAAAAATAATGAAAGTATTTTATGTCTTGATGGCACATTAAGAAATTTAAACAATGATATTCTTGTAATAGCTGATAAATTTAAACCAATTGCTATTGCAGGTATAATAGGAGGTGAAGAGAGTTCAATAAATAACGAAACAAAAGATATTCTTCTTGAAAGTGCTTTCTTTAATAAAGAATTTATTTCAAAAGCAAGTAGGATATTAAAAATAAAAACCGAATCTTCAAAAAGATTTGAAAAAGGTTTGAATTGGGAATTTGTTGAAATTGCCTCAAAAAGAGCAAGTTATTTGATAAAAAAATATGCAAATGGAAAGATATATAAACCAATTGATGTTTATAAAGAAAAAATTGAAAAGAAAAAAGTTATCGTTAATGTTGAAAAAATTAATGAAATTTTGGGAACAAAATTAAGTGAAAATGAAATTGAGGAAATTTTAAAACATTTTGGAATTAAAAGAATTAGTGAAAAAACATTCTCTATTCCTTATCATAGAGATGATATTGAAAATTATTATGATTTATCAGAGGAAATAATGAAGTTTTTGAAAATTGATAAAATTCCTTCAAATAAAGAATTTAAAATTTTTGATATTCCTAAATATAAAAAATCAATATATGAGATTGCTATAAATTTCTTATTTCCAAGAGGATATTATGAAGCAAAAACATTTAGTTTAATAAGCGAAGAAAAAGCGAAAATGTTTTCAAATGATTACCTAAGAGTCTTAAATCCTTTAAGTTCCGAAATGAATGTTTATAGAAATTTTATAATTTCAAGTTTAATGGATGCTTTATCTTTAAATATAAGAAGAAATGGATATGGAGCAAAACTTTTAGAATTTGGAAAAGTTTATAGAAATAATAAGGAATTTTATAGTCTTGGGATTGTTGCGGGTGGAAAGAAAATTAAAAATTATTTTGAAAATGAAGAGTTTTATAGTCCTTATGAACTGAAAGGGGATATTGAAGCACTATTTGAATTTTTAAATTATCATTATCGCTTTGAAATTGCCCAAAAACCATTTTTAAAAACTTGCCTTGAAATATATCTTGATGATGAAAATGTTGGATTTTTAGGAGAAGTTAAAAGGTCAGTTTTAAAATTTTATAATATAAAATATCCCGTTTATGTTTGTGAAGTGGTTCTAAAAGATATTAAATTATCAAAATATGAGGAAATTAGTAAATTCCCAAAAATTGAAAAAGATATTTCAATTCTAATAAAAAAAGAGGACTATTATTTAAATGTTGAAAAATTCATTAAAAGTCTAAAAATTCCATTTTTAGTTGATTTTTATTTAATTGATGTTTATGAAGGTCCTTCAATTGGTGAAAATTACAGAAGTTTAACATTTAGACTTGTTTTCAATGAAAAAAGCAGAACACTTAAAGATGAGGAAGTAAATGAAGTCCTTATGGAAATCATTCAAAAACTTGAAGGTAATGGTTATAAAGTAAGGAGGATTTAAGATGATGGAAGAAGAAAAAGATAGACAATTAGAGGAAAAGCTTGAAAAAATCCAAACAAAGGCATTAGATACAATTATAAAATTAAGAGAAGAAAATAGAAGACTTAAAGAAGAAAATGAAAAATTAAAAGAAGAAAATGAAAAATTAAGAAGAGTTATAAAGCATCTTGAAGAAAAAATTACTTATATTCTTCAAAAATTAGATATCTTGGAGACTGAAAAATGAATATAGAATTTAATGTGTTTGGAACGAAATATAGCTTTAATATGAAAATTGAAAGCGAGGAAGATGTTAAGAGAATTGTTCAAATCATAAATGAGGTTTGTGATTGGATAGAAAAACGATATAAGAACTTAGCAAGAGACAAGAAAATTGCTCTTTTAGTTTTATTTTTAGCACATAAAGTCTTACAAAAAGAAAAAAGAATAGAAAGATTAAACCAACTACTTAAAGATTATGAAACTGCTCTTACTTTTGTTGAAAAGATGGATGAAAGTTAAAAAGGAGGATGAAAGCTATGTTAGAAATAACACTTTTAGGATTATCAATAATTACATTTATTTTGGGTTTTTATGTTGGAAGGAGGGAAATTAATAAAATTAAAAAAGAGCTTGAAGAATATAAGAACGGTTTTAAGAAAGCCGATGAAATAATAATTCAAGCACAAGAAAAAGCAAAGGATATTATAAATAATGCTCAAATGAAAGCAAATGAAATTATAAATAATGAAAGAAAAAAATTTGAAAATGAAATATACAAGGAAAGAAAAGAGCTTGACAAAGAAAGAAGAAAACTTGAAGAACTTCAAATTCAAATTGAAAGGAGAGCTGAACAATTAGACCAATTAGAAAAAGAACTAAAAAATAAAGAAAGACAACTACAAGAAAAAGAAAAAATTCTTTCAATAAAAGAAAAATCCATAGATGAAAAATTAAATGAGATTAGTAAAAGACTTGAAGAAGTTGCTAATATGACAAAAGAAGAGGCAAAAAAGGAATTGTTAAAAAGTGTAGAAATTCAAGCAAGATATGAAGCTGCTCAAATGGCATATAAAATAAGAGAAGAAACAAAAATTAAAGCAGAAAGAGAAGCAAAGGAGATTATAGCACAAGCAATTCAAAGATGTGCAAGTTCTCAAACTTCTGAAATGACAATAAGTATTGTTGAATTACCATCAGATGATATTAAAGGAAGGATTATTGGAAGAGAAGGAAGGAATATAAGAGCTTTTGAAAGTATAACTGGTGTTGAAGTAATTATTGATGATACACCAGAAGTTATTGTCCTATCATCGTTTGACCCTATAAGAAGAGAAAAAGCAAAGTTATGTATTGAAAGATTAATTGAGGATGGAAGAATTCACCCTTCTAGAATAGAAGAAATTTATAAGAAAGTTGATGAAGAATTTGAAAATCATATAAGAAGTGTGGGAGAAGAAGTTGTTTTAAATCTTGGTATAAACCCTATACATAGTGATATCGTCTATTACATCGGTAAGATGAAATATAGAACAAGTTATGGTCAAAACTTATTATTACATTCAATTGAAACTGCTAAAATTGCTTCAATTATAGCAAGTGAGCTTGGACTTGACAAAAATATAGCAAAAAGGGCAGGGCTATTACACGATATTGGTAAGGTTCTTGATGAAGAAGGACCACATGCTATCGTAGGAGGACAATTTTTAAAGAAGTATGGAGAAAATGAAATTGTTGTAAATGCAGTTATGGCACATCATGGAGATGTTGAACCAATTAGTCCCTATGCACCTATTGTAGCTGCTGCTGATGCTATAAGTGGTTCAAGACCTGGTGCAAGAAGAGAAAGTATTGAAAAGTACATTCAAAGAATACAAAGACTTGAAGAAATTGCTTATGAACACAAAGGTGTAGAAAAAGCATTTGCTATCCAAGCGGGAAGAGAACTAAGAGTAATTGTTGATGCTAACAAAGTTTCTGATACTGAGGCATTTGAAATAGCAAGAAGCATATCTAAGAAAATTGAAGAAGAGCTACAATTTCCAGGTCAAATAAAAGTTGTTGTGATAAGAGAAACAAGAGCAATTGAGTACGCAAGATGAACTTAGGATTTCAAGAGATATTACTTATTGCTTTAATTTTTATAATACTATTTGGACCTGATAAAATTCCTGATGTTGTTAGAAGTTTTAAAAGAGCTTATAATGAATTTATAAAAGCTTATAATGAAGCAAAGGAGCAAATAAAGGAGGTTATAGAAAATGAAGGAAATAACAAAGATAGCAATTGAAATGCTAAAAGATGTGAAGGAAATAGATTATGGAGATGTTAGATTAGTCATAGAAGAAAGTGAAACTATTAATTATAAAAATGGTAAAATTGAAAATATAAATAGAACGATGGAATTTGGAATTGGTATCAGAGTTATGTACAAGGGATTTTGGGGATTTAGTAGCACTAATGATTTAAGAACTGATAGTATTTATAAAGCTATTAAGAAAGCCGTAAATATAGCAAAATCAAGTTATATTCCAGGAAAAGGACTTGAATTAACAGAAGAAGAAATTTATGTTGATGAATTTTTTACAAAAATAGAAATTGACCCATTTAATGTTCATTTAGATGAAAAAGTCAAAATTATGGAAAATGTTGATAAAATTTTAAGAAGTGATAGTAGAATAAAAATTGTAAATCAATATATGAATTTTATAAAAACTGAAAAATTCTTTGCTTCAACAGAAGGAGCATTTATTCATCAAGTTATTTATCATAGTGGTGGTGGTTATACTGCATATGCTTTTAGTAATGAAGATGTTCAGTTTAGGTCTTATCCTTCTGCTCATGGAGGTAATATGTTAAGTGGTGGTTTTGAAATAATTTTAAATGAAAAATGGGAAGAAAATGCTTACATTTTAAAAGATGAATTATTGAGGCTATTATATGGGAAAAAAATTCCCGAAGGAGAATATGATATTATTATTGGAACAAATCAAATGGCTCTTCAAATTCATGAAAGTGTAGGACATGCTCTTGAACTTGATAGAGTATTTGGATTTGAAGCAAGTTATGCGGGAACTTCTTGGGCTGATAAAATTGGAATTAAGTTTGGCTCTAAATATATGAATGTTGTTCAAGATGGAACTATTGAAAGAGGTCTTGGTTCATTTGGTTATGATGATGATGGTGTTAAAGCAAAAAGAGAATTTTTAATAAAAGATGGAATTTTAGTAAATTACTTATCTTCAAGAGATAGTGCCTGGCTTATAAATAAAAAATCAACAGGTGCAAGTAGAGCAAGTTCATATAATAGAATGCCTATTGTTAGAATGACAAATGTAAATCTTTTGCCTGGTGATAAGACTTTAGAAGAATTAATTGAGGATATAAAAGATGGATTTTATCTTGAAACGAATAAATCTTGGTCAATAGACCAAAAACGTCTTAACTTTCAATTTTCAACAGAAATAGCTTATAAAATTAAAAATGGAAAACTATTAAAAGATGAAGTTTATAAAAATCCCGTTTATTACGGTATATCCTATGTTTTTTGGAATAGTCTTGATGGTGTAGCAAATGAAAATTATTGGAAGTTATGGGGTGTTCCAAATTGTGGTAAAGGAGAACCTGGACAAACCGCAAGAGTTGGCCATGGTTCATCACCTTGTAGATTTAGAAAGGTTAAGGTTTTTTCAGTATAACTTCATAATATAATTTTTCTACAACTTTATATAGACTATCATTAGCACTAACAACTCCAAACCAACCATATTTTCTTAATTTACTAAAAACAACACTATCTTTTGGTAATTGTAGAAATGCAGATTTTAATTTTTCAACAATTTTTTCATCTAAATAGGGTGAAACTACAAAACCATCGTTAGGTATAGGACCAATACTATCAATAACTCTTGTTTTCTCAAATATATCAGGATATTCATCTTTAAGTAAAATTCTACCATCAGAATAAATTGTTCCAAAATCAACTTCATTATTATAAACTGCTATAATAACATTCTCATGACTATTTAATTGAATTTTTTTAAAATCCTTTTGAGGGTCTAAACCAAGTTGCTTCATTCTTAAAATAGGAAATAAATAACCACTTGTTGATGCAATATCAGGAATACCCCATGTTTTACCCTTTAAATCGTAAAGACTTTTATAAGGACTTTTTGAATTAACGATAAAATAAGTTTTATAGTAAATTGTTCCATCACTTCTTAATGAAGTTATAATAATTTTCGTTGAACATTTATGTTTTGAAATAACATATGGAAGTGCAGATAAGAAGCTTCCATGAACTTTACCTGAACATAATCCTTCAATTAAACCGCTGTAATCTGTTGCGATAAATGGTTTAACCTTCATATTTAATTTTTTTTCTAAATAAATTTGTAAGGGTTTTAAATCTTCTATAATTTTTTCACTTTCTGAACTTGGATAATATCCTAAAACGAAAACCTTTTCTTTTTGACAAGATAGGATAAAGAAAACTAAAAAAATCATTTTTTTCATTTTAATTTCAGAATTTTCTTTCCATTTGATATGTAAATTCTAAAATTTTTTGAACAATTTGATATTGAACCATCTAAATTATAAAAATTTTTAAAATTTTTGATTTTTTCATTTTCAGAAACACTAACCTTACAATAACTATTCTCATAAACTAAAAAATCTACTGATGAAATTGGATAATTAATAATTGAATAGTCATAATCATTTGAAAAAATTGAGATATTTTGAATTGGTTTAGTTGAGATATTATAAACACTTAAAGGTAAAATTGTATCTAAAAGACAACTTGAACCATCATCTAAATTAAAGTCAAAAATTGATAAGCTATCTTGATTGTAAAATAAAATTGTGTTTTTGAAAATTTTGGGATTTTGTTCTAATGCTATATTCTTACTCCTTCTTGAAAATAATAAATTTCCAAGGGTATCTATGCTTATGAAAAATATATCGTTAAAATAATTTCCTGAAATAATGAACTTTCCATTAATAAATTCAACGCTTGAAACATACAGGTTTATATTATCAATTGTTTTATATACTTTGCTCCAAAAAACTTGATTTAAAGAAGTATCAAGTGAAGCTATAAAAATAAAGTACTTTTGGGAAATGTCAGTAAATTGTGAAAAAACATAAATTTTTTCATTTATTCTAAATAATTTTACTGGAAATGTTGAATTATATAATCCAAATGACTTTGATTTTAAAATGTTCCCATTTATATCAACTTTAATAATTGCCAAATCTTGAAAATTGTATCTACAAAGAAGATAAAAGTCAATTGTTCCACTACAATAATCAACATTACTAAAAGACTTTGAAAAAATTATTTTTCCTAATTTATTTAATTTTATAATGATATTTCCACTTGTTAAATATAAGTTTCCAAAAACATCAGAAAAGAAAGTTTTATCAAAGGTTTCACTTGAATTGTAAGTTATTGAGGAAATTAAATTTCCATCACTATCAACTTTAACTATTGAAAAAAATGGATAACTTGAAAATAAAAAAATTGTATCGTTAATAATGATAGCATCTGAAATACTTATGTTGTAAATTGCTTTTGACCAAATAGCAGTTCTATATTGATTTAATTTTATTATAAAAGCATTGCTTTGGACATTTCCAAAAATATAATAACTATTTTGATAAACGATAAGTTTTATTCCAAGAGCATTGTTTGAAAAATATATTGTTTTAACAAAGCTAAATAGCGTTAAGGTAATAACCATTATTTTCAATTACTTTTTCTGCTATATCATTTACAAGTTTTGAATAATTTGGAAATTCGTACCATCTAACTAATTTCCTTAGTGTTGAAATAAACATTCTTTGTTCATCACCACTATAAAGCGATGATAGAACATTAATTGCTTTGTTTTCAATATCCCTAATTGCATGGTAAATATAAAACTCTAATAATTTTGCACAATCATTTGCTCTTTTTTCATTACCCATATTTAATAACTTTAATGCCCTTAAATAGCCACTTTCCGCTAAAAATATATGCGAAACAATATCTGCTATACTTGAAGAAATAATTTGAGCATCTCTTATATTTTCACCATATTTTTGAACTGCTAATGCTGAAACCATTAAGAAAATTTTCTTAAATATATCAATTGCAAATTTTTCCCTTGATAAAAATCCATAGTTTGGCATTTCAGGAATATAACTAATTACTTCATTAGAAAATTTAAGAGCAATTGGAATTAATGGTAATTCACCTTTTAAAGCTTTTCTTAAAAGCATTCCCGTAATTACTTGTCTATTTATTTCATTTGTTCCTTCCCATATCCTATTTATTCTACTATCTCTATACGCCCTTGCAGCGGGATAGTCTTCAATATAACCATAACCTCCATAAGTTTGTAAAATTTCATCCACTGTAAAGTCTAAAACTTCTGAACCAAAAACTTTTATTATAGAATGTTCAATAGCATACTCTCCAATTCTTTCAATTGCTAAGGATGGTTCAATATCACTTGGTATAAATTTATCCATATATCCTGCTATTCTATAACTTGCACTTTCTCCAACATAAATATAACTGACAATTTTTGCAAATTTTTCTCTAATTAATTCAAATTCAGATATACTTTTACCAAATGCTGTTCTCTCCTTAGCATATTTTACACCAAGGCTTAAAATATACTTTGATGAACCAATAGTACTTGCACCAAGTTTATACCTTCCTATATTTAAAATTCCAAAAGCTATTCTATGACCCTTTCCAATTTCATACAATTGATTTTCTTTTGGAATTCTTACATTATCAAAAAATAGTGGAACTGTTGAAGAACCAACCATTCCCATCTTATGATATTCATTACCAATAGAAAATCCTTCTCTATTTCTTTCTACAATAAAAGCTGTTATTCCTTTATCTTCACCATTTATATAAGCTCTTGCAAAAACGATATAAAAATCAGCTATTCCTCCATTTGTAATAAAAATTTTTTGTCCATTTATAACCCAATAATCTCCATCAAGAATAGCTTTTGTTTTTATATTCATAGCATCGGAACCACAACAAGGTTCAGTTAAGGCATAAGCTCCAATTAGTTCAGCTTTTGCAATTTTTGGTAGATATTTTTTCTTTTGCTCCTCATTTCCAAAATAAACAATAGGTAATGAACCAATTCCAACTTGAACACCCCAAGTGATAGCAAATGAACTTTGAATTGAAAATTTCTCTGCTAATATCATAGAAGTTCTTTTATCTATTCCCATTCCTCCATACTTTTCTGATATTTCAGCACCTGTAAATCCATATTCAGATGATTTTTTAAGTAATTTTTTTAATAAATCTAAATTCTTTTTTTCAATTTCATTATCATATGGAAGAACTTCTTTTTCCATAAAATCCTGAGCTGTTTTTGCTATAAGCTTATGTTCTTCGGTAAATTCTTCAGGAATAAAGGTTTCTTCAATCTTTCCATCTTCTACTAAAAATTGACCACCTTTTATAATTTCAGCCATAAGCAAATTTTAAAGCTTAACCCTGAAAATAATCCTTCCGCTTACAAAAACCCCAACTTTTGCCCTTGGAGGGGCATAGCTCCCCCCATTAAAGCAATAGTTCAAATAAGATTTTTAGTAAATTATTGATATTCAAGGAATTAACATTATTTACTAGACAAAGCAAAAACTTTAATTATTTTTTTCATTATGTTTCAATCCCTTATAGGGACGATAAAAACCCGTGCCTTGCCTTTTACCCCTTGACCACCTTACGACGATGTATATAACAAGTCGTCCAGCACCAAAATTTTAAAGCATAAGTTTTCAATTTTTCA
>CBFGJN010000044.1:0-16505 GCA_965649115.1 Caldifarciminota bacterium
CGCTTGGTATAGTTGCAATACCTTATAATCCTTATCATCCCGAGCCATACAATAGATGGACATTAAAGGGTTTATACGACATAGAAAATGGTGAGATCCTCATAGCGGAAGAGTTTTGGGATTTTGTGGCCGGTGAAAGGGTTTTTGATAAATTACTAAAAGTTTTTGAGGAGGCAGGTAGGGTAATAAAACCAAAAATTGATGAATTCCTTAAAAAATTTAATAAACCTTAAAATTTTAAATATGAACTATAAGGAAAAATTTTATAATTTATTAGGGGAAATGTTTATTGGAGATACTAAGATAGAAGGGCAAGGGGGATATATAAATTTATTGAAATTCAAGAAAAATTATTATGATAAAGTTTTTAAACAAAAACTTGAAGAAAAAGTAAATGAAGTTTTAACAAAATATCCTAGTTTTGAGACAGAGCTTTTTGAAAAACTTTATACTTTCTTCTCTCGTTATTTTTCTGAATCAGGCTCAATTTATTTTGTTAATACTCCATTTTATCATCAAATTTATGAAAGAATTTACACTGATAGGGAAGATGTAATTTTATTTTGGAAAACAAGAGACCTTTATTACATAAAAACAGATAGAATTTTCAAAAGTTTAGAAATTGAAATAGAAAATTATAAATTTTATTTTGATGTTTCAAAGCTTGAATACAAAAAAGCAAACGAAAAAAGAGAAATAATTTATGAACTTGATATTGAAAAAACAACAAAAGATAAAATTTACTTTTATGTTTATTATTCAGAAAGAGGAAGAACAACGAAAATTGAAGAGATATTAAAAGCATTAAAAAAGAAAGATATTAAACTTAGTGAAGAAATTTTAGAAAAAGCATTTAGAAGATTTGAGCGACAATCAGAAGTAGATTATTTTATTCATAAAAATGCAAAAGCTTTCTTAACGGAGCAATTAAAACTTTATATTTATAACTACCTTTTTAAAGAAACTCAAAACTGGACAATTGAAAGAATTGATCAGATAAATAAACTTAAAGAAACCGCTGAACTTATAATTGATTTTGTTTCCAAATTTGAAGATGAATTAGTTAAGATCTGGAACAAACCAAGATTTGTTTTAAATTCAAATTATGTAATAACTTTTGATAGAATAATAAAACAGAACAAAGAAAAGGGAATTGAAATTATAAAGAAAATAATAAATCATAAAAATTTTGACGAGCAAGTTAAAGAATGGAAAGAACTTGAAATTATTGATGAAAACTTTGATAAAGATGAAATAATTGAAAAAGATTTAACAGGAGAAAATTTAAATTCAAAATATCAATTTTTGCCAATTGATACAAAATACTTCAAAGATTTAGAAATTGAAATTTTAGAACTTTTTGATGATTTAGATAATCAATTAGATGGTTGGCTAATAAAAAGTGAAAATTATCAGGCTTTAAATACAATACTTCCAAAATTTAAAGAGAAAGTTCAGACAATTTATATCGATCCTCCATTTAATAAAGAACAAAATGCTTATTATCTTTATAATGTTAAATACAAAGATGCCACTTGGATTACATTACTTGAAAATAGATTAAGATTGGCAAAAGATATTCTCAAAGATACAGGAAGCATTTTTGTAAGATGCGATTATAATGGCAATATGTTTGTTCGGCTTTTGATGAATGAGATTTTTGGCGAGGAGAATTTTAGGAATGAGATAGTTGTAGGAAGAACTAAAACAGCACCGTATATAGGAACATCACCTGAAAAGGCAGGTGTAGGCTTCAAGAGTTTAATGGTTGTGTATGATAATATCTATATGTATTCAAAAAGCGATAAATTTTTCAATAAATTTTCAGAAGGAATTATAGAAGAACAAAGAGAGGCATACTGGAAAGATTTCAAAACATTTTTTGACAGGGAATATAATAGGTATGAACTGCTCGGAATTATCCCAGAGAAGGGCTGTAGCTGGATGTGGCGTAAAGAAGTAGCGGAAGAAGCAGTTAGAAATTACCAAAAATACTTAGAGGAATATGAAAAAACTGGTATAAGCTTAGAGGAATATTGGGAAAAGACAGATAGAAAGCTTAACTTTATAAGGAAGGAAGGAAATACACTAAAATACTGGGTCCCTCCATTTAAAAGAGTTTCTCACAATAACTGGGCAGATTTAGAAGGTTATGGTAGAAATTGGAATTTTCCAACCGAAAACTCCGAAATCCTCTTAAAGCGTGTCATAGAATCCACCTCAAAGGAAGGCGATTTGGTTATGGACTTCTTTTTAGGAAGTGGCACAACAACAGCAGTAGCACATAAACTTAAAAGAAAATGGATTGGAGTAGAAATGGGCGAACATTTTTATACAGTAGTTTTACCGAGAATGAAGAAAGTTTTGGCTTATGATAAATCAGGAATTTCAAAAGAAAAAGATGTTAAGGAAAAATATAATGAAAATAATGCGGGAGGCTTTTTTAAATACTACGAACTTGAACAATATGAAGAAATCTTAAGAAAAGCCAAATATCAAGATATAAATGAACCAAAAACATTATTTGATAAAGATTTCAATTACATTTTTATGCCTGATGAAAAAATGCTATCAGCATTAGAAATTGATTATGAAAACAATAAAGTTAAAGTTGATTTAAATAAAATATATTCACAAGAAAGGAAAACAATTGATATTGCCGAAACATTATCAAATTTACTTGGAAAATTTATAAAGAGAATTACAAGAAACGAGGTTGAATTTGAAGATGGACAAAAGATAAATTTAAATGATTTAGACTATAAACTTATAAAACCTTTAATATGGTGGTGGGAAAAAAATGAAACCTAAGTTAATTTTAAGAGAAATTATTGAAAATATAGAGCTTAAAAATTTACCCTATAATTGGCAGAATTTTGATTTTGAGAGCTTTTCAAAAGATAAGAAGCTTTATGATTTTCAAATTGAGGCATTAGAGAATTTTTTAAAAGTTTTGTGGTTTTATTATGAAAAGGACTTTGATTATCAAGGAGGAGAAAATTTAGAAATGAATGATAAAAGAAAAGAAAAATTATTTAAAGAATATTTAGATTATGATTTAAATCGTAAAGATGTTTCTCTTAAATATAAAGAAGAAAAGAAACATAAATTTATTTTTGAGTATTATCCATTAGAAAATGAAGAAATAAGTTTTAAGCATCTGGTGAATAGAGCTGGGTTTTGGATGGCGACAGGAAGCGGAAAAACATTAGTAATTGTTAAAATTATTGAATTTTTAAGGGAACTTATGAAAAGAAAAGAAATTCCTAGTTTTGATATTTTATTTTTAACTCACAGAGAAGACCTAATAAATCAATTTAAAAAGCATATTGAAGAATATAACGAAGGCAGGGAAGAGAGAATTAAAGTTTATGATTTAAAAGAATACGAAAAATTAAAAAGAAGTTTATTTGATCAAAATTTTGTTTTTTACTATAGGGCTGATTTATTTTCTGATGAAGAAAAAGAAAAGATTGTAGATTTTAGAAATTATTATAATAATGGAAAATGGTTTGTAATTTTGGATGAAGCTCATAAAGGTGATACCGAAGAATCAAAAAGACAGCATATATTTTCAATACTTTCTAAAAATGGATTTCTATTTAATTTTTCGGCAACTTTTAGCGATACTATTGATTTAATTACAACTTGTTTTGAATATAACCTTTCAACATTTATTGAAAATGGTTATGGGAAGAAAATTTATATTTCAGATTATGAAGTAAGAGCTTTTAAAGAAAAATTTAGAAAAGAAGAAAAGCAAAAAATTATTTTAAAAGGCTTAATTCTTTTAACTTATATTAAAAAGCAGCTAAATAAAATTAGAGAAAAAATTCCCAATTCTTATCATAATCCATTGCTCCTTGTTTTAGTGAATTCTGTAAATCGAGAGGATGCTGATTTAAAGTTATTTTTTGAAGAAATTAAAAACATAGCAGAGGGAGATTTTGATAAAAATTTAATTGAAGAGGTAAAAAAGGAAATAAAAAAAGGGTTTGAGGAAAAAAGAAAGTTTGATATTCCAGAGAATGATGAATTAAAAATAGATTTTAGCTTGTTCTCACAAATAAGTTATGACGATATTTTAAAAGAGGTTTTTAATACTACCAACGAAGGAAAAATAGAAATTTCTTATAGTCCCCGAGAAAAAGGAGAAGTTGCTTTTAAATTAAAAACATCTCCTTCTCATTTTGCTTTAATTAAAACAGGAACTATGCCAGATTGGCTTGAAAGTTCTTTAAATCAATTTGAGATTAACCATGAATTTGAAAACGAGAAGTTTTTTGAAGAAATAAATAGTGAAAATTCATCAATAAATATATTATTAGGTTCAAGAGTTTTTTATGAAGGATGGGATTCAAATAGACCAAATATTATTATGTTTATAAATATAGGTACGCAAAAAGATGCTAAAAAATTCGTTTTACAATCAATTGGAAGAGGCGTAAGAATTGAACCAATAAAAAATGAAAGAAAGAGGTTATTGTCTATTAAAGAAAAAATCGGTGATATTTTTGATGAAATTAAAGATAATGCTTCTTCAATAGAAAGTTTATTTATTTTTGGAACTAATAAAAATGCTATTGAAACTATAATTAACGAGGTTAATACATTCAAAAAAGAAACATTTAGGGGTGTTAAAATCTCTCTTTTAAAAAATGTTGAAGCAATTAAAGAAAATATTTTGTTGGTGCCGAAATATAAAGAAGGAGAAAAAAGAATTTTTGAAGAAGGGATCAGATATGGAATTTCTGAAAATGATTTTGAAAAATTAAAAGAATTTAATGAATTTATTAAAGATGACAGAGTTTTGTTAATGCTTTTTAATACTGAGCCAAAATTAATTAAATATTTTAGGGAATCTTTAACTAAACAAGTGAAATTGGATAATGGAAATTATTATAAAAGATCAGATTTAGAAAGAGATGATGTTAGAGTAATTTTAAATGATATTTTTAGTTTTTGGGGAGCAAGATTTAAAGATTTTGAAAAATTGGAGGAATTAAAAGATGAAATAAGGCATTTTGAGAATGTTGTTATTGAGGAAGTTAAATTCAAAGATTTTAACTCTATAAAAGAAGCTGTTTTAAGCACAAAAAGAAGTTTACCTTTTGAAAATTTGAAATTGGAATATATACCTAACCATTATTATTTTCCTTTAATTTTAAGTAAAGATGAAAAAGTTGATTATATTAAACATATTATTAAGACAAAAAGTGAAGTTGAATTTATTGAAAAACTTGAAAATTACTTAAATTCAGAAAATAATAAATTTAAAGAATTTGATTGGTGGATGTTTAGCAAAATTGATGAAAGCTTAGATGAAGTTTATATTCCTTATTACGATACTGAAAAAAGTTCTATAAGAAAATTTAAACCAGATTTTATATTTTGGCTTAAAAAAGCTAATAATTATTTTATTGTTTTTGTTGATCCAAAATCCACAAAATTCACGGATTATGAAAATAAAATTTATTGGTATAAAAAGTTATTTGAAGAGAATAACAAACCAAAAGCTTTTAAATACAAAAATTTAAATTGTTATGTATATTGCTTTTTATATACTAATGATAAAGGTAAGGTTAAAGGAACTCCTTATGAAAATTATTGGTTTGAAAGCATTGATAAAGTTCTTGATAAAATTTTATACTTTAAAATTTTAACCTTGCGGAGGTGGCGGAATTGGCAGACGCGGTAGATTGAGGGTCTACTGCCCGCAAGGGTGTGAGGGTTCAAGTCCCTCCCTCCGCATTATGAAAACATTATTAATGATAAAACCCGACGCTACGAGTAAAAAAATTATAGGAAAAATAATTTCTATGATTGAAGAAGCAGGATTTGAAATAACAGGTATTAGGATGAAAAAATTTTCAAGAGAAGAAGCAGAAAAATTTTATGAAGTTCATAAAGAAAAACCATTTTTTAATGAACTTATTGATTTTATAACAAGTGGTTATGTAGTAGGTATTAGAATTGAAGGGGAAAATGTTGTTGAAAGAATAAGAAGCTTTATAGGTTCTACTGACCCTAAGAAAGCAGAGAAAGGAACAATAAGAAACTTATTTGGTGAAAGTATTACAAGAAATGTTGTTCATGCTTCTGATTCAATTGAAAATGCTGAAAGAGAATTAAAATTTTTCTTTGAGGATTAAAATGATTGGTTTAATTGGTCTTGGAAGAATGGGTAAAGGAATTGCTAAAAACTTATTGAGTCATAATTTATCCTTAAATTTATTTAATAGAACGAAGGAAAAATTAAAAGAATTTGAGGGCATAACAAATGTTTTTTATGATATTGAAAGTTTTGTAAAAAAGACAAAAATTTTCCTAATTATGCTTTCAGATTATGAAGCAGTGAAGAGTATTTTGAAATTTATACCAAAAGACGAAATTATAATAGATTTTTCAACATTATATCCAAAAGCTGTTATTGAAATTAAAGAAAATTATAAAAATTATGTTTCAAGTCCTGTTTTTGCAGGTCCAAAAGATATAGAAGAGGGAAAAGCAAGGATAATATTTGGTCAAACGGAAAAATTTTTTTATGAAAATCAATTAGATTTCATTAATTATCTTGGTAATGTTTATTTCGTTAATGATAGTGTAAAAGCAAGTGCTATAAAACTTGCTTCTAACTTTATTCATGGTGTTTTTTATGTTTTATCGTTAGAATTTAATACATTTATAAAAGAATTTGATATTGAAGATGAAATTTTTGAAATTCAAGGTGATAGGCCAATAATTGATATGGCAAGAAGATATGGCAAGTACTATAATAATGATGTTGAATTATCATTTACTACTGAACTTATGGCAAAGGATATTGAATATGCAAGAATTTCTGCACACGAAAAAAACATCCCCTTTTTTATTACATCTTCTGCAAGAGAAGTTTATGAACTTGCTAAAAGATATGGGCTTTCAAATAAGGATTGGAGAGAAATTTGGAAGATATTCAAAAGAACTTAATTATAAGAATTATATCTGGAATTATTGGAGCATTATTATTTTTTTCAATTGTATTTATAGGTGGCGTTCTTTTTAAAATTTTAATAATTTTTCTTGCAATTTTAGGATTAATTGAATACTTTAATTTAATGAAAAAAATTGGATTTATGCCTTTTAGATTTTTAACAATTATTGCCTCAATAATTTTAATTTCTTTTTCCTCAAATGTTAAATTTTTTGAAATTACATTTATTACTTTTATAAGCCTTTTTATTATTTTCGTGCTTTCAATACCATTTTATTATAATTCTGGAAGAAGAATTGAAGATGGTGCTATTTCCATTTATGGATTTTTGTATCTTTCAATACCTTCCGCTTTATTTGTAAATTTAAGAGAAATATCAATTTATCATGTACTTTATGTTATTCTAATTACTTGGACAAATGATATATTTGCATTTTTTGTCGGAAAATTTTTAGGAAAAAATAAGCTTGCTCCAAATATAAGTCCTAATAAAACAATTGAGGGTTTATTAGGTGGTATGATTTTTTCAGTAATTTTAGGCATTCTTTTTTCTATTTTATTTAAATTCAGTATTTTAAAGTACATATTTTTTTCAGTAATTCTTTCAATAAGTGGAACAATTGGGGATTTAGTTGAGTCAGTTATAAAAAGAGAGGCAAATGTAAAGGATTCGGGCTATTTCTTACCAGGTCATGGGGGATTTTTGGATAGAGTTGATAGTTTAATTATCAACATTCCAATTTATTTTATCTTAATTCATTTATGGTAAGCATAATTTTTGTAAATTTTTGGACATCAAAATATATAAAAAAATTGTTAAAAAAACTTAAAAATGAAAATTTTGAAATTATTGTTTGGAACAATTCAAAAGAAGATGAAATTTTTGATGATGGTATAAAAGTTATAAATAGTCCTTATAATATAGGTTTTGGTCCAGCTGTTAATAGAGCAGTAAAATTGACAAGTTTTAATTACATTTTACTAATAAATCCAGATTGTGATTTTCAAGTTGATGTTATATATGAATTATATAAGTTTTTAAGTAATAATGAAAAAGTATTTGCTGTCAGTCCAAAAATTATATCAAATAATAAAATTTGGCCATCAGCAAGAAGGATAAAAAATCCGTTTCTATTATTTTTTGGAAGACGTTCTATTTTCAGATTTTCTAAATTAAGTAAAAAATTTCTATATTTAGATGAAAGCGATAAAATTGTTGAGGTTGAAGGATTAATTGGAACTTTTTTAATGTTCAAAAAAGATATTTTTTTAAAACTTGGTGGATTTGATGAAAAATTTTTTTTCTATGCAGAGGATTTGGATTTATCTTTGAGAGCTTATAAAAGTGGATATAAACTTTTTTTATTAAATTACTTAGTAGTTGAACATAGTGTTGGTATTACAAGGAAAATTAAAAATAGTTTTGCTGAATTTAAAAGAGCAAAATCATTATTTTTATTTATGATAAAAAACTATTTCATTTTTAAATTAGTTTTTCCTTTAATTTTGCTTGGTTTTTTATATTACGCTTTAATTTTGATGATTAGGGATTTGTTTGATTTTAAAGTTAAAGATATTGATTTTGCAAATCATTCTCAATAAAAATAACTTTAAAATTTCTGACTTTTTAAGTAAGAAATTAGTTATGCTTTTGATAATAATAAATTTAAACCAGCCTTTAAAAATCCTTAATATTGTTGATTATATATTTTCAGATTATGAAAAAGCTATAAATGATAGTTCTGAATATAGAGAAATGCTTGAATTTTCAAAAAATCTTCTTGAATTATCAGATAGTTCAATTCTAAATTACTCAAAAAATGTTTATGAACTAATAAAAAATAAGGAAAATCCTAAAAAAGTAAAATCTGAACTCTCAAAAATTAGAGAAATTATATTAAATAGTCAAAATTTAGAGATTTATCCAAAAAATCCTATTTCATTAAAATCTGGAAGAGAAATTTACCTTTATAACTGTGCAGTTTGCCATGGAGATAAAGGAGATGGAAATGGTCCTGCAAGTAAAACACTAAATCCAAAACCTGCTAATTTTTTAGAAAGGTACGATTTAAGCCCTTTAAGAATATGGACGATTTTGAATGTTGGCCTTGTAAATATGCCATCATTTAATAATTTGTCTGATGATGAAAAATGGAATGTTGCTTTTTATGTTCTATCCATAAAATATCAAAATGCTCAAAAGAAAAAAGTAGATAATAAATTTGATTTAAAATTGATTTCAAAATTATCTGATGAGAACTTAAAGGAAATGGGTTATAAATCTGACGAGATCGCTTACATTAGGACTAATATAGAAAATTTAATAGAAAAGAAAGATCACTTTTATGAAATTTTTAGCACACTTAATTTAATAAAGAATCTATATCAAAAAGGAGAATATGAAAAGGCATATAGTTTATCTGTTGATTTATATTTTAATGATTTTGAGCCAATAGAAAAGAACTTATTTGCTAAGGATTTTAGTTTTGCTTCAAAGTTAGAGCAGAAATTTACCCAACTTAGAGGAATTGTTAGACAGAAAGATAAAGAAAAAGAGGTTGAGAATTTAATTTTAAGCATAAAAAATGATTTGGAAAGGGCAAGAGATATTCTTGAAGGAAAAGCATTTTCTGGTAATTGGGCATTTTTTAATTCATTTACAATCATATTTAGAGAAGGACTTGAAGTGGCAATTTTATTTGGGATTATTTTAAGTATTGTAAAATTAAGTGAAAGTAGATTAGCTGTAGTGGTTTCTTATCTTGGTTTAATAAGTGCTTTATTACTTGGAATTATAACTTGGATATTATCACAATTTATTATTAGTATATCTACAATTCAAAGGGAAATGATTGAAGGTATTGTTAGTTTATTGGCAGCAATTGTTTTATTTCAAGTTTCTTATTGGCTTATTAGTAAATCTGAAAGTAAAATATGGATTGGTTATATTAAAGAAAAACTAAAATCTTCCTTAAATAAAAGTAATTTGTTTTTTATTTTTTCTTTAAGTTTTCTTGCTGGTTATAGAGAAGCATTTGAAACAGTTTTATTTTATCAAGCAATGATTATGAATACACCTAAAACTGATTTGAATTATGTAATTCTTGGGTTTTTATTTGGGTTAGCTTCAATCATTATTATTAGTTATGGAATTTTAAAATTACAATTAAAACTACCTTTAAATTTAATTTTTCCAATTACAGGTTCAATTTTATATGTTCTTTCATTTATTTTTACAGGTCAAGCAATTAGAAGTTTTCAAGAAGCGAATTTAATTTCTACAACTTCTTTAAACTTTTTACCCACAATTGATTTCTTAGGTATTTATCCTACCTTAGAAACTACATTAGCTCAAAGCATATTTATTTTTCTTGTTATTTTGGCAGTAATTATTATTAAAAAAGAAAACAAAAAGAAAGAAAAATTATTAAGCGAGGTTGAAATTGCAGAAAAAGAAATTTTAAATATAATAAAGAGCATTAACGATGCAAAAGATAGAATATGTAAATATCAAAACCTAATAGTAAATGTAGTTGAAGTTTCTGATAAATTAAAAAATGCACTTCTCCATATTCAAAATCTTGAAATTGCCCTTAAAGAAATTCAAAATGATATAACATTAAAGAGAAAAAATGGTTCTTAGTAATAGGGCTTAAATATTTGTCCAAATTTTATTGGGGGTTTTTTGAGAAGGGGGGTGAAGCCCCCTTGCCGAAATATGGGTATTTTAAAGCCGTAGGCTTAATTATAGGGTGGGTGGGGAAAATGAGAAATAACCATTAAATGATATTAAGTAATTGATTATCAATAATTTGTAAAAGCTTTAAGGAGATTTTTGATTTAATTGGGGTTTTTTAAGCCGAAGGCTTAATTAGGGTGGGTGGGAAAATAAAGAAAAATATATATTTCTAAACGATATAAAACAATAATGCTTTAAAATTTTCATTCTTATGTCATATAGTATTGAAAAATTATGGAAAGAATTTAATTCAAAACTTGAAGAATATATAGATATTTATCTTCCAAAAGAAAATGAGAAACCATCAATTTTACATCAAGCAATGAGATATAGTTTGAGTGGAGGTAAAAGAGTAAGACCTTTCTTAGCTTTTATAGGTTATAAGCTAAATAAAGATGAGGTAATTGATGAATTGTACGATTTGGCATTAGCACTTGAACTTATCCACAATTTTTCGCTTGTACATGATGATTTACCAGCTCTTGACAATGATGATTACAGGAGAGGCAAATTAACAGTTCATAAAAAATTTTCAGAAGCAATAGCGATACTAACTGGTGATGCTCTTTTTGCTTACGCTTTTAAAATTTTAAATAAATTAGACAAGAAAATTATTGACATTATCTTAGATGCTCTTTTAAGTAATGGTATGATAGGAGGACAAGTCATTGATATTCAGAAAGATATAAAGAATTTAGATGAGTTAATGGATTTACACTATTATAAAACAGGTAAATTAATAGAAGCAAGTATTGTTTCAGGATATGTTCTTGCAGGTGGAGAAAAATTAGAAGTTTTAAGAATTATTGGTAAAAATATAGGTCTAATTTTCCAAATTGTTGATGATATTCTAGATAAGGAAAAAAATGAGGATATTACGATTTTAAAATTCTTGGATTATAAATCAGTAGAAAAGCTGTTAGCAGAAATGAAAGATATTACAATTAAACTTATTGAGGAAAACTTTGAAAAGAATGGTTATTTGCTAAAAAATTTCGTTTTTTATCTTTTGAATAGAAATGAATAAAGTGCTTTTAACAGCTATTATAGGTAGCTTATCTGCCCAAATTTTAAAACTTATAATAAATTATATAAACTACAAGAAGCTTGATTTTAGAATTCTATTTTCAACAGGAGGAATGCCAAGTTCCCATAGTGCATCTGTAATGTCATTATCTATGGCAGTTGGTTTTGAAGAAGGTTTTAAATCAAACTTGTTTGCTATTTGCTTATTTTTCAGTTTTATTGTTATGTACGATGCAGCAGGGATAAGAAGGGCAGCAGGTAAGCAAGCGGAAATTCTGAATAAAATTATTGAAGATTTATATGCAGGAAGAAAAACTGATGAAAAATTAAAAGAACTTTTAGGTCATACACCAATAGAAGTGATAATTGGAGCTATATGGGGTATTATTGTTGCATTAATAATGTATGCTTTATAATTTTGGCTCTTTATGATGATGCGCAAAATTTCACTTATTTTAATTCTAGTTTCATCTGGATGGGCACAAGTTGAGCTATTTAGAGAAGGTGATGTTATTGATGCAAGGTTCTATGGAGAAGTTCTAGCGACTAATGTATATGTAACTTCTCATATTCCTGATCTTACTGCAGCTGCTGCTTCTTCTGAAAATGAAATGTTTCAGGCTGGTTATGCAAGACTAAACTCACGAATTAGAGTAAATGATATATTCACTATTGGTCTTGGTTTGACTTGGTGGGGATTATGGTCTGGTTTTTCTAAGAAAAATTTCCCATTTGTAAGTGAAGCATTTGTAATGACTGATACACTAAGCTGGCCTTTTGGTACAAGAGCTGTAATAGCTGGTGGAAGAATGGTGAGGAATTATGGTCTTGGATTATTGTTCTCAGACTTTTATGGTCAAGGTTATAATACATTCGCATTAGTTTTAAGGCCAAATCAAGAACAAGAGGTTTATATTGATTTCGTATATACGAAAATTTCAGAAGGTGGTGGAAATCAAGAAGATTGGTTTTATTTTCCTGTTGCTATAAATACTGCTAATACAAAAAGTTATATATGGATATATACAAAATATGACCTTGAAAATTATGGGATTGTTTTAAGAAAACTAAAAAGAAACGATCAACCCTATGCCTTCAATATATACTTCCTAACATTAGCGGAAGATAGAGCAATTTCACCAGGGTTTAATCCATTTTGGACCGGACTGTATCTTGATGTTGGACCATTTAGAAAGTTTGCCTTAAGAGGTGAAATTGGATATATGTTTGGTAGATGGGATGCAGTAAAACCTATATATAACGATTTTCCCGATAAGCTTTATACTATTATAAGGAATTGTGATGTTAATTCTAATCAGGATTGTCCTGGATTTAGGTTTAATTCACTAGCATTTACAGTGGATGCCAAGTACATAGCTAGTGAAACATTTGGAATGGGTATTAGTTATACAAGTTTTCAAGGAGATGATGGAAAAACAAGTGATGTTTATGAAGGATGGTTCCCCCCATCATTAAGAGGAGAATTATCTTTAAATAGCAATTGGAGTAAATGGAGTGGACTTGGTGAAATTTTCACATGGGGTATGAAACCTGGACTTTATAGAGATATATTTGCAAGTGTGATGTCAGATTTAAGAATTATAAATGTATATCTTGAAGCAGTTCCTTATACTATATTCCATTCACTTAAAGCAAGATTTGATTTCTTTGGTTATTGGGAATATTGGGGTCCTGAAAAAGAGTACATTAGTGTAGATACAATCAAGTATCCTATCAAACCTGATCAAGCATACGCTCTTGATTTGGGTTATGAGTTTGATTTATCTTTAAGATTTAGATATGCAGAAGTTGCTGATTTGGGTGTAATTATTGGCTATTTCATACCTGGAAATAGATTAAAGTACGGATGGGTTAGACCTACTTCATTAGCAGCTTTACAAAAAGTAGGTTTATTAACAGGTGATATTATTACAAATGGAACTCAAATTGTTAATTATTCAAAAGCTGATGCTGGTAGCTTTTTAGCAAGATTTTGGATTTATAGAGAAATTAACTTTTAATTACTAAGTGGAGGTAGGGATTTCTTTCCCTACCATTAATAGCAAAAATTATTTTAATATTTTCGTTTCCTATTCCCAAACCATAGCTATATAGCATTCTACTTTTGTTAATCCAATAAGTTTGGATAATAGGATAAAAAATAAAAAATTTTGGCTCAAATGTTAAAAGTGCATAATTATTACAAATAATTGAGTTTTCAATATATCCTAAAATGCTTTCAGATCCTCCAATAGCAACACTATCTATTTGATTAAATAACATTTCAAAATTTAAAAATCTAACTTTTGTTTTCAAAAAAAATTTATAAAAAAAATTTATCTCATCGATTCTAAAATTGAAAATTTTACTTTCATAACCTCCAATAATACCCATTCTGCTATTAAGTGCTCTAAAACCAAAAAAATAACCCTTTAAATTAAAATAACTTTCAAAATTATAATCGCTTAAATTCCTATAATATCTAAAAGTCCATTTGTTTAAAATTTTAATTGGAATTGGGAATTCAAGTGAAAAATTAAGGTAGTTCCTCTTGTAAGAAAAACTTAAAAAATCAAAATTTAAATTTATATTACCATTTAAAAAACTATCAGAAATCGTTAAACCTCCGAAAGCATTAAAAGGAAATTTTTCATTTTCAAATAATAAATAATTTTCATAGATTTTCATTGAACTTCTCAAATTGTAAAATTCATCAAGAACCTTAACTTGATTTTCAATTTTTGAACGATTTATAATTGTTCTTTTAAAATTTTTTAGAAATTCATTATAAATTATTGTCTTTGAATAATAGTTTGAAAATTTTAAGTCCTTAATGATATAAATGAAATTTTTTTTAAATTGGCAAGTTATAAAAATTGTGTCTGAAAGTTTTAGAATTTCAATAACTTTGAATTCTGAAAATGGATATCCTTTATTTGAGAATTCATCAATTAAATTTTTTATTTCAATTTGGGGATTCTTGGTAATTTTTTCAAAATTCGTATCACCTATTATTTTAAGTACAAAAATTCCTTCCATCTTTCATCTGGGATATTATCTCTTAAAATATGTAATTCAAAATAAGTTGGTTTTCTTGGTTTTGATAAAAGCTTCATTCCAGCCTCTTCTGGTGTTAAATCTCCTTTTTTTAAATTACACTTTACGCAGGCACAAACAAGATTTTCCCAACTTTCTTTCCCACCTCTTGATTTTGGAATTATATGGTCAACTGTAAATGGTCCTTTTTGAGTTCCACAATACTGACAAGTTCTTCTATCTCTTAAAATAATGTTTTTCTTTGATAGTGGTGGTTCTCTAAACTTAACTTTTACATAGTACTTTAATCTAATAACACTTGGCTCAGGTATTGCTATATTTTCCGATTTAATAAGTTTATCATTGGAATAAACAATCTCTGCTTTTAGTGAGAAAATGAGTTTTATAGCTCTTCTTACACTAACGATATTTAAAGGCTCATAAGTTTGATTTAAAAGCAAAACCCGGCTCAAATCATTCTATATTATTTGCTCTTCTCCAAGCAGTTTGTCTTAGCTTTCTAGCTCTGTCAAGCTGGTTTGATATATAATTTTTTAAATTTCCTGAAGCTCCATTCAATGCTCTATTGTAATAATTTATAGCAATATCATAAAGTTTTATAGCATCGCTATATTTTTCACTATTATATAAGTTTTGAGCCCTATCAAAATATATATCTCCAAGACTTGCATAAGCAAATGAAACAACAGATGTTAAACCTTCCTTTTGACCTAAGCTTATGGCCTTATTAAATAATTCTTCTGCTCTTGAATAATTTTTAATGTACTCAACATAAATTGTTCCTAATTTTAAATAAACAGAAGAGTTTTCATTTCTCTTTAAATAGTTTTCAAGATAATCCACTGCTTTCTTATAATCCTTATCATTAATTGCTTCATCAACGATATTATTTAGATAATCAACATCATTAGGATTGGAACTATATAGTTTTTCAAGGTATTTAATATATCTTGCTCTATATGTTTTATCATTTTTTAATTTTGAATTAGCATTATATCCGAGTTGCCAAATTTCCTTATCAGTTGAATCAATTTTATATAATTGTTCAATTGTATCCGATGCTTCTTTTAGTTTTTCCAATTTTATTAAAATTTGAATATATGCTTTTTTAAGCTTTAAGTCATTAGGATATTTTTTGAGTAGTTGGGTGTATAGAGTTTCTGCTGACATATAATTCTTTGATTTTTCATAAACACCTAATAAAAGCTTAATTATTGTTTCATTTTGAGGATCAATTTCAAGTGCTTTCTTGTAGTTTTCAATAGATTTATTATAATCTTCTTTTATATATCCATAAATATAACCAAGTCCTTGATAACCTTCTGGTCTATCTGGAAATAACTCTACAACCTTTTGATAGGTTAAAAGTGCAGAATCAGGTTTTTTCAAAGCTATGTATGATAAAGCCATTTCAAGATAAGCAGGTAAGAATTTTTCATCATAACTTAATGCTCTCTTATAATTTTCAATAGCTTTATCAAATTGATTTTTTTGAAAGTAATCTCTACCTACTGAAAACCACATTTTAGCAGTATCGGTTTTAGCACTCTGTGTTATTAAAATTAACATTACCATATTGAAAATTTTAAAGGATAAAAAATTTCTAATCAGTGCTGTGTCTAGTAATTCTAAAAATATAATTATTTCTATATTTTACCCACCCACCCTAAATTCAAGGCTTCGCCTTTAAAATACCCATATTTCGGCTAT
>CBFGJN010000045.1:0-15755 GCA_965649115.1 Caldifarciminota bacterium
AAGAGGAGAACCAAGGTATCTTTTAAACGAACTATTAGAACTTTTTAATTTTAATAAAAATTTTAGTTTTCTGTATTCAAATTCATCACTAATTGAAGAAAATAGGTCAAATTGAATCTTCATTTTTTTCTAACTTTCTTTTGGTACTTATTATATAATTTTTCTAAATTTTCAGGATAAGGCTTTTTATTTTCTTGAAAATTCCAATCAGGATACCTTCCTACTAAATTTTTAAATTCTTCTAAACATTTTTCTTCAAAAATTTTATATTCAGATATTTGAATCTTCTTTGCTCCATTATTACTAAAAAATGGGTTATATTTTACATGGCAAGTAGGTAGAAATGTAAAATATACCTCTATTTTATTTTCTGGTTCTAATGATAGTTCTTGTGCTATTAGTAAATGGATTATAAATCTGCCTCTTCCTGGACTACCCGTTAAAGCATTTTCGTAAAAACTCAGGGTTCCTCTTATACCTCCTCTATTTATATTTTCACTATTTTCTTATTTATCGTAAAAAGATAAATTCTTGCTCTCTCATCATTTAAATCTTTTTTAATTATCCAATTTTCAAAAACTTTAATAATGTCCAGCTTTTTTTTATATTTTTTATAGAATTCTTCCCATTCCTCTCTCAAAACAAAATTTCCAGCCCTAATCATTTTGTAGTTTTTCACCTTGTTTATTTTAATTACTTTCACATCTAAAATTTTAAAGTCGTAGAAGATTTTTTCCTATTTTTGGAATAGTAATATATCTTCCATATCTATCTTCCCCTCATCTGCCTTTGATAAACCGTGCGGAATTATTTTTACTAATTTAAATCCTTCCGACATACCTAAGTCCGCCAACACTCTTGATGTCTCTATCTTTTGCTCTTTCCCATCTATGATCCAACTATGATATTTGCTAACTACCATAGCGTAAAACTTTTGAGGTTTTAAAACTCTATAACACTCTCTAAAAGACAATTTCATCATTTTTAAATAATTTTCTACAACCCGAGCCTTCACAGACCTTGCCGATTTTTTAAGCATATTGATTAAATCAACACTTGATTCTGGTAATTCCAAATTGATATTTTCAAATTTTGAATAATACTCTTTGGTTGATTCAAACCTTAAATCATAATCAAACCCCAATATTATTATTGAAATTTTATTGTTGCCTATATAATCTAAGGCATCAAAATATGGAGGCGATGTTAGTATTCCATCTATGGAGTTATCGTTTATAAAATCCATTTGAGTAGAATCTGCTTTTATTATATTTACTTTCCCAGCGCTTATATTTACATTTAATTTCTCTGCTAATTTCAAGGTAGCGTATAAGGTAAGGTATCTATCTTCAACATAATTTTGAAAAGAAGAAATGAAATTGTTAGAATACTTTTTCTCCGAAAATTCCACAATTTTTTGACTCAATAAAAGCAAAAGAAATTTCCTAATTTTTTCATCTCTGATTTGCTCTATTTTGTTTTTCAGGTAAATTATCTTTTGCAGGTGCGGTAAAATGTTCGTCAGATATTTATTTGCTTCCACTTGTTCCATTAGCTTTACTTTAACTTCTTCTATTTTTTCATTTATGTCAAAGCTAAACAAATCTTGACCGCTGGAACTTATACTTGAAAATAAATGAGTTATTTCATCTTTTAATTTTCGTATGTCATAATTCAAACAACACTTTACTTCCGATATAAACTTGCCGATTTCTAAAATTTCAACACCTATGGCATTTAAACCCATTGTTGGAGCATCGGCGATGAAAGCTCCTGAACCCACAAAAGGGTCTAATATTGTGTCTCCTTTATTTACCTTCAATAAATTTATCAATGCTCTTGATATTCGGGGGTCTCCCTTGCCCTTGTATTTGTGGAGATAATGCAAAAAAGGTTTTCTCAAATCGGTATATGCCCAATCTACAAAATCTCCGATATGTTTTTTCCCCAATCCAAAATGCGGAGCGCGAAAATGATTATTTCTTAAATGCTCCAACATCTCATCTAAACCTTTTTCTATTCCTTTCTCTTTTACAGTGAAATATTCGCTCCAATTTTTAGCGCTCTTCGGAGTAATTGCAACATCAGGCAATTTCTTTACATCAGACACATATTCAAAAAGTGTTTGTATCGGCAGCAATCTTATCACTATTAACTTTTTATCATCTTCCAGATAAGTGGGGAATATCTGGAATAGATTTTCATTTGTCAGTGGTAATTCTTGTTTAATTTGCTCCTCATCCATAGATGTTTCCATTATGAGATATATTTCTTTGAAAAAAGCAGGGTAAAACACTAATTTATCAACATCAACGGATTTTACTTTCGCTATATATCCTTGTATTTCGCCAAGATATAAATGGCGTGTTATTATGCGTATAATATCTTCGTTCAACTTGTTAAATGGATAATTTTTAAAAAGGGCTGGAATTGTTTTTACAAGCTTTACCTCTGTATCTAAAATTGCAGATAATTCGTGTCCGGCAAAATATGCTTCCGCAGGGTCTCGTAAGTCAAATTTGATTTTTGCCAAAACTATTATCTCGTTCATTACCTACTGCCTTCTTCTAATTTAAAAAGTTCGCACGGCTTTATTTTGAATTGTAATTTGGTCGGGTCAGGCGTTCCTCCCTTTCTCTGCATGGTTATTCTACCTATGTATAAACTCCCATTTGGTGAAACTCTTACTCCTCCCTGTCCAAAAAAATTCATTGCGGTATTTATGTCTTTCAGAATCCAAGTAGTAGTATCGTTGGATTTATTATACCTTGTAACTAACATCCAATCTGCTGCAAATCCCCCTCTACCTTTTAGAATATCACTTACAACAAGGATTTTGTTTTTAGTAAAGAACGATATAATTTTCTGGACTATATCATCTTTAAGTTCAGTTAGAAATACTCGTCGTGAATCTTTTAATTGAGATAAACTGACTTTCAACATTTCTGGATGGGTTGATGGGCTTATTTCTCCAGTAAATAATTTTAAAGCCAATGCAATCTCATCATCAAAATGCCACATTTCTTTATAAGAGTCAACCCACCTTTTATCCACTTGATTATAATCTGCATCTGAGTTCGCTTTTTTCAAAGATAAATTCTCAACTTTTATGGCATTATTCACACGAATAATCAATCTAATTTGAACTTGTACATCCGTTTTTTTGAAATGCATTAATTCCTCATACTCTTCCTCGCTAAACCCAAATTTCTTTACATCGCTCTTTTTTATTCTTACGGGAATTTGAATTGCTTTTACATAATCTATTTTGTTGATGTCGTATCCCATAATTTTCAACCAGAGCTGGGCTTCATTGTCCTTTTTCCAATTGTTGAATTTCTCACATATTGCTCTTTCATTTGCAAATCCACCTTTTGCTGTTCTTGACCCAAATTCAAAGTTATACACATCTAAAATTTTAAAGTTTATCCTTTAAAATTTTCGTATGGCAAGAAGGTGTGAAATATGTGGTAAAGGTGTAATGTTTGGAAATAGAGTTAGCCATTCAAATAAGAAAAGTTCAAGAAAATTTAAACCAAACTTACATAAAATTACAGCAATTGTAAATGGGAGTAAAAGAAGAGTTAAGGTTTGTACCAAGTGTTTAAGAAAATTGCCAAGGGCATAACTGCCCTTTTTTTAATTTCCATAATTTTTCTAATAGTATTAGTTTTTTATTTTTTTAAAAATTTAGATAAATTCATAAACAATTTTATTAAAGAACATTTGAAAAAGCCACTTATATACAAAAAAATATCAATAAACCTAAAAGAAATATCTTTATATAATTTTGAAATTCCAACAATTTTAAAAGGTGATTCTCTGAAAATAAAATTTTCAATTTCTGAAATTTTGAAATCGCATTCAATTTACAAAATTATAGCTTATAATATCACATTTAATGTAGATAGCTTTGAAAAAAATTTAAAAAAAGATAGTTCAAAAACTTCTTCTAGAAGTTCTTTTGAAAAATTTGAAATCAAAAACATTGAATTTATTAAGGCAAATTTAATAGTTAATAATTTAGACGTAAAAATTGAAAAAATTAACTCAAACATAATTTCAGATGGAAATTCTATTTTAATAAAATTAAAAACTTATAACTTATCTGAAAATAAATCAATTCATCAAAAATTAGATAGCTTGTTTTCTCAAATAAAAATTTACCAAGATAGTATTTATACAACTTCAAAATTGTTTTCAGATAGCTTAAAATCAAACCAAATAGATATAAAAATTTTCCCAACAAAACAATTAGTTTATCTAAATTCAAAATTTATAAAATTTAGAACATTTAACTTTTATAATATTTCTGCTGAGATTGAAACTGAAAGTCTAAATATAAGTGCTATTGGAGATAGTTTAATTTTTGAAAACAATAAAATTCATAATTTTGATATAAGTTTAAAATTGAAAAATGACACAATTTTTATAAACGAAGGAAAATTTAATTTTCTTAAAGGAAATATCCTATTAAGTGGTTTTGTTTTTGATACAAGTTTTAACATAAATGCTAAAATAACAAATTTAAAGCCTGATACAATTATTCAAATTGATGGAAATTTTAAAATTTATGGTAATTTTAATAGTAATTTGAATATCGCATTTAACAATACAGAAGTTATTTATGATACCTTGAAATTCCGAAATTTAAGTGGAATAATTTATTCAAATGATTATAAAAATTTTCAAATTTCAAAAATTTTTATAGAGGATAGAAACATAGTAGGTGAAATTTCAGGAAACTATCACTTAGATAAACAAATCGGAGATTTAAAATTAAATTTTAGTTTTATAAACTTAATAGGTTTTAATAATTTTATTAAAGGTCATGCTAATTTTATTGGTAATGTAAAAATTCAAAAAAATCATTTTGAAGTTACCGGAAATGGAAATTTAAACAAACTATTTTATGAAAATTATCATTTTGAAAATGGAAACTACAATATAAGCATATTTGATAGTGTTCTTAATTTTCAAACAAAATTATTTAAATTAAAACTAAACGATAGCTTAATTTTAGATAGTTCCTATATTATTTTTAAGAAAAATAACAACAATGGAAATTTTTCAATAAATTTATTTAGTCAATATGGTAAATTGGAAATCCTTGGAAATTTAATGTTGAAGGATACAATAAAATCAGCCTTTAATTTGGTTTTTTTAAATGGTGATACATTAATCAAGTTTGATGAAGGTTTATTTGAAAGCTATAAAAATTATAATTATTTGAAAGTAAAAAACGATAATATAATTCTTGAAATGCTCTTAGATAGCTCAAACATTGATTTAACTTTTATTAGTTCAAACTTCAATTATAACAAGTTATTAAAAATATTTAAAATTGATAGCATTAGTTTTAATGGTTATTTTGCTTTAAGAGTTAGTGGAGACATTTCAAATCCAAAATTATTTTTGAACTTAGATTTAAGTGATATTCAATTAAAAACGTTTTTGTTCAATCAGATAAATGCTTCAGTTTATTATTATGATAAGCAGATAAATATTGATTACTTTAAATTTGTAAATAAAAATGGTGTTATTGAAGGAAATTTAAACTTGTCTTCTATTCTAAAATTAAATCCATTTTCCATAACAATTGATGAGGGTCAAATAAATGGCGAAATTTCATTTAGTGGTTTTCCTGTTGATATTATTGAACCATTTTTATTTCCTAATGTCGTTATTGATGAAGGTTATATTCAAGGGGAGGCTAAAATTTCAGGTTCTTTAATTTCTCCAATGTTTTCAGGAAGTGCAAAAATTTATTCAAAAAATATAGCATTTACACCACTTGAAATAGAATTTAAAAATTTAGATGGAAATTTAATTTTTTATAAAAATACAATCAAAATTAATCAATTTATATTAACGAATTCAAGATCAGGTATTTTAACAATAAATGGATTTATAGTTTTTTCAAACAAATTTAAGGATATAAATTTTGATTTAGCTATTAATATGAATAAATTTTACTTATCACTTGATGATTGGACGGAATTTTTCATAAGTGGTTCATTAAAATTAACGGGTAAATTTCCAGGTTTAAGCATTGATGGTAATTTAAATATAGATGAAGGGTATGTAAATTATCCTGTAGGATATAAAGCAAAAAATCAAACAGAAGCTCCAAATCCTTTGAGGTACCATATAACAATAAATGCCAATAAGAGAATCTTTTTTAGTAATGAACTTGTAGATGCGGAATTATCTGCAAATCTAATTTTACAAAAAACAAGTGATGTTGGACAATATCTTGAAGGTTCATTTAACATAATAAAAGGAAGTGTTTATCTATACACACTAAATAGAAATTTTAAGATAATTGAAGGAAAAATAAATGTTGTAAGAAATGAAATAAATCTTGATATAATTGGGGAAGCAGAGATTTACGATGATACGATTACTGCTCATGTTATGGGGACACTTGAAAATCCGTATTTTGAATTATTTTCAAAAAAAGGTAGAAGTCAATTTGAGATTTTGAATTTGGTTTTAAGTGGAGGTTTTAGTGAGAAAGGTATAAACTTAGCCCAACAAGTCCTTACAAGAAGTATAAGAAAGAAACTAAATTTTGATGAATTAACATTTACACCTATTGGAAATAGTGCTCTTATAACACTTGGAAGCTATATAACTGAAAAATTATATTTAAAGTTAAGTACAGATGTTCAGAATCCAGATGCTTATAATTTAAGGATTCAGTACTTTTTAAAACCTAATTTATCTATTTTTGGCGAGAGAAAGGAAAATAATTATACAATTGGAATTGGTTATCGCTTAAAGTTTTAAGAATAATATAAATTTCAAAAGGCAGAACAAATAGTTTAAATCTTGAACTATCAACAGGATTTAAAATAAAGCAAAAATCATAAACTATTAAAAGAATAACAATGGATATAAAAATAAGCTTTTCTTTGGTTTTGAAGAATGAATAAATGAGAATAGAAGAATAAACAAGCGATAAGAAAATATAAATAATAAGCAAAAATTTTTTGTATTTATCAATTGGAAAAAATAATAATTTTATTGGGTTTGTAATGAAATTTTTAACAGCATATAGAACTATTACTCCGCTATTATTTTTAAACTCTTCAATAAGAACCTCTTTATAACAATTATTATTCACAATTTGGCATCGCTTTGAAAGCTCAATTTTAGCAGATTGCCAATCTAAATTTCTTATATTTTCATAATATCCTTTAATTGACCAAAAGAAAAAATTGCTTTGTTCTTCACATCTTGATAGATTAATTATTAAAGTTAAGCTTGTTATTGAAAGAATTGAGCCCAAAGTCCATTTTCTTAAAGCAATCAAAAAAATAATAAGAATAATTAGAAATTCTGGTCTTATAAGTGATGATAGAAATAAAAAAATTAAAGAAAAATTATATTTTTTAAAGTGAAAAAATAAAAGCGAAATCAAGATAAATATAGCATTTATCGGTTCAAGCATTATTCTTGGAATGTAATAAAAAGTAAAACTAAATGTTAAAATGAGCAAAATGATATTAAAAAATAAATGCTTTGGATTTATAACATAAAATAAAATGGCAAGCAAAATCCCAAAAACAACTGAATTAAAAATTATAACTGAAATTGGAAAATAATTTTTAAAGATAAACATAAATGGAGCAAACAAATAACCTGCCTGTGGTCTAAAACAATCAATTGGTTTTAAATTTTTATAAACACTATAAGCATTTTTAATATAATGATAACTATCTGCAATAGTTCCAACATAATTTTTATTTAGGACATTATTTAAACTTGAAAGATCAGAAATGAATGTTTTTTTGTAGTTCTTAGTTTCATAATAAATTTTAGAAATTGCAGAAAATAAATATAAAACTATTGATAGAAATAAAAGAATAAAGAAATTTTTCAATTTTTAAAATTTTAATGCCCTCTTTTGCTATGGGGGCTTTGATAATCAAAGATTTATGAAGAATTTAAAAGGGCTTTATTCCCAATATAAAAATAGACACAGCAAAATTTTAAAGGTTATTGTAAATTAAAATCACATTTGAAGTTTTTTCTAAATTGGAGAGGTAATAGCCTTTTGGTAAAACCTTCAAGACATTTTCAATATTATAAAATTTTCTTGATATTTGATTATATTCCATAATAATCAAAGGTTTTACATCACTTATAAACCTTATTCCACCTAAAATAACTTCATATTCAGCACCTTCAACATCTATTAACATTATGGTTTTCATATTTTCTAAAATTCCTCTTTCATAAAAATTATCTAAACTTTCCATCTTTAACTTTAAAACTATTGAATTTTCGTTATCTTTTATTGAGGAAGATGTAGGACTTTTTGGTTTATAATAAAAATCTACAATTCCTTCTCTATTACCTATTAAAACATTAAAAACTTCAAGATTTTCTAAATCATTTAAAATTTTACTTATTTTTAGTGATTTATATGCTTCATAAATAGGTTCAAAACCTATTGCTTTCTTTATTTTAGGATGTTTAGCATACTTAATCAAAAATTCACCTATACTTGCCCCTATATTTAAAAACTGAAATTCACCTTCGTTCTTCTCCAAAAAACTGTCTAAAAATAAATGTGTTCCTTCTTCATTAGGTTTTGAAATCACTAAAAGATTATAAGAACGGGAAATTTTTGGATTAAAAAATAAATATACATTTTCAAATTTAAAAATAAATGGTTTTTTAATATAGTCTGAGAGAACTCCAATACCCCTCAACTTTATCTTAAAAAATCTATAAAAAAAGTAATACAAATAGCAAAATAACTTATAAATAAAAATCACTTTAAAATTTTAAGGGACTTTTAGAAAGAAAACTAGAATAATTAACAACAATATAAATCTCAAAGGGCAAAATCATAGTTTTAAATCTTTCATCGCCAAATCCTCCAAAAACAAAATATAAACTATAAGAGATAACAAATCCCATAAACAAAACAATAACAAATTTATCACTTCTTAGAAGCGATTCAAAGAATATAATAAACCAAATTAGATGAATAATTAAGAAGAATAAAAGAAGAAATTTCTTGAATTTTCCTTTATAATTTTCAATAGGTAAAATCAAAATTTTTATAACATTTGAAGTAAAATTTTTCAAAGCAAGAATTAAACTAAATTTTAAGTCGCTTTTAATCTCATTTATAAGTTTTTCCTTAAAGCATTTATAACAATCTTTACAGTCAGATATACTAACTAAACCTTTCATTCCACATACTTCAATTACAAGCTCCCTTGCTTTTTCATAAGTAATATGTTTTTTATCTGAATAATAATTCGCTAATGCCCAATAATAAAAATTACTTTGTTCGGTGCATCTGTTTAATAGCACATAAAAAATAAGAGTTATAGAAAGCAAAGTGAATGAAAATAGGAATTGTTTGAAATTTTTACCAAACAAAAGAAAAATTGTAAATAGAAAAAGAATAATAATTATTTCGCCTCTTATAAAAGTTGATAAAAATAAAATTAATAGTGAAATATAGTTTTGCTTTTTGAAATAAAACGAAAGTGTGAGCATTAGGAGAGAGGAAGCTATTGGCTCAAGGAGAATCATAGTAATGTTATTATATGTCATAAGAAAAACAAAAATTATAATTAAAGCAGATTTTAAAAAACTATCCTTGTTTATTGTCCAAATTAAATAAGTTAAAGAAAAAGAAAAAATGAGGCTATTGAAAAAGAGAATAGCAATTATAAAGAATTTACCAAATAAAATTAAGAATGGATAATAAATATAACCCGTTTGTGGTCTATAACAATTGTAAGGTTTTGAGCTTAAATATATACTATAAGCATGTCTTAAATAAATATAACTATCTCTTGAAGTTCCAACATAACTATTAGGAATATCAGATTTTAATGGAAAAAATTCAAGATTTTTAATGTCTTGTTCTATATTTGCTATTGCTAATTTATGATATTTTGTTGTTTCATTGAAAATTTTATAAGTTGTTGCAGAAAAGAAAAGCAATAATGAAAGTAAAAAAAGTTTTAGAAATTTCATATTCTTTGAAAAACTTCCTTATATTTTTCTAAAACCTTTTCATCAGAACAAAAATTATAAATTTCCTCTCTTATCTTATAAGGGTCAAAATAACCACTTTTTAATTTATCATAAGCATCTAAAATTGCTTCTTTTAATGCTATCGCATTTCTTTCTTTTACTAAAATGGAATTTCTTTCATTTAAAAAATCTCTTGGACCACCACTATCCGTCCATATTACAGGCTTTCCAAGACTTAATGCCTCTACAATAGCAATCCCAAAAGTTTCATATTTACTTGTTGATATTAGAAAATCGCTTTTTGAAATTTCTTCTAATACTTTATCATTACTCAAAGCTCCAAGATACTTAACATTTTTCAAACTATTAGCAATTTCCATAAATTTCTTAAAATAATTATCATTAGAATTTCTTCCAATAAAGATAAATTCAATATTCCTTAAAAATATGGCAGTTTTTAGAATCAATATAGGGTCTTTTCTATCTGTTATTGTTCCCACAAAAATTACCCTATTATTAATCTCATTTTTAATTTCAAAATGATGTTTAAAAATTGGATTTGGAATAATACCATTAATTTTTATTTTTAATTTCGCTTCAATTTCATCTTTTTGAAAACTACTAACAGCATAATTTCCACTTGAAAGCTTATAAACCATTTTAGATAAAATTTTATTTATTCCAAAAAGAACCTTTTCAGAATGCTCTAAAACAATATATTTTTTAAAAAATCCAAATGGAATAACTGCTAATCCTTGCGGGAGTGCCATTTGTAAAATAATTATATCAGGCCTATAAAAAATCAGATTTTTTAATGTTAATATAAATTGTAAAATAACAGCAATTGGTAAAAATATAAATCCAAATCCATATTTATAAAAAAATACGAATGCTTCAACTTCAATATCTTCAACTTGCCATTTCTCATAAGAAAACTTAAATTTATTTATCCTAACAAGTGTTTGAACTTTTAAATTTCCTAATTTTTTTAAAACTTTTGCATGGCTTAAACAAAAAACCGCTTCATAAGGCTTATATTTATTTGGGAAAAAATCACAAATCATTAGAATTTTCATAAGAACTGAAATTTTAAGGTCGTTTTTTCATGATTTGTTGTCTTGTCTAATAATTCTGAAAATATGTTTATTTCTATATTTTCCCGCCCACCCTGAAATTAAGCCTTTGGCTTTAAAAATCCCTATCTTTTGCCTTGGGGGGCAATAGCCCCCCATAAAATTAATAGTTCCATTAAAACTTAAATAAGTTATTGATTATCAAGGATTTAACATGATTTAAAAGTTCTCCAAAATCTACTTTAAAATTTACATTTGACCAAAACGCTATTTAGAATTTTCCTATTTTTATCAATTTTAAGTATTTTAATAATTTTTTTTATCTCCATTTTACAAACAAATAAAATGAAAGATTCAAAATTAATTAGAAAAGCTGTCAATTTTAAACTGCCAAAAATTGATAATTTAAAAGATAGCTTAAGTTTGAGTGATTTTAAAGGAAAAATAATTATTTTAAATTTTTGGGCAAGTTGGTGTGAGCCTTGCAAGGAAGAAGCAAACGAACTAAATAAAATATATACTAATTTCAAAGACAGTGTTATTTTAATTGGTATTAACATATGGGATAGAAGAGAAAACGCTCTTGAATTTATAAAAAACTATAATTTGAAATTTTTGAATTTATACTCAAAAGACAACCCAATTAGTGTTGATTATGGAATAACAGGTGTTCCAGAAACAATCATAATAGATAAAGAAGGTAATATAATTTATCATTTCAAAGGTCCTATAAATGAAAAAATAATAAATGAAATAATAAAAAACATGAGATAAAGGCTTAATTCTTTGCTCCCTTTTGCCAAAATAAGGGTATTTTAAAGGCGAAGCCTTAATCAATGCTTATTCTCAATGCTTTGTCCAGTAAATAGTGTTGAACCCTCGTTAATCAATAACTTATAAAAATTGATTTAAAACTATTGATTTATCGGGGGAATTTAAGGGGGGCGTAAGCCCCCCATAGCCGAAAAATGGGCATTTGTAAGCCGAAGGCTTAAATTTAGGGTGGGTGGGAGAAATATAGAAAAATAAATAATTTTAGAATTACTAAACACAGTACATTCTCAATACTTTAAAATTTTAACATTTATGAGATTGGAAAAAATAAGAAATGACTTTCCATTTTTGAAAAATAACTTTATATATTTTGATAATGCTGCAAGCACACAAAAACCAAGCATTGTAATAGAAAAAATTAAGGAAATATATGAAAATTATTATGCAAATGTTCATAGGGGGGTTTATAAAATATCAACAAAAATTACAGATGAATATGAAAATTCAAGAGAAAAAATAGCAAAATTCATAAATGCTGAATTTCAAGAAATAATTTTCGTTAGAAATGCAACCGAAGGAATAAATTTATGCTCTTATATTCTTTCAGATTATGTAAATGAAAATGATGAAATTGTTATTACAATATCAGAACACCATTCAAACTTAGTTCCATGGCAACAACTCGCTATCAGAAAAAAAGCCAAACTAAAATATATAGATGTTTATGATGATGGAAAATTAAATTTAGAAAATTTAGAAGAAATAATAACTGAAAAAACAAAAATTTTAGCAATTGGTCATGCTTCAAATATAACAGGAATTATTCAACCCATTGAGAAAGTTATAAGTTTTGCTAGAAAATTTAAAGATATATTTATTGTTGTTGATGCTTGTCAAAGTGTTCCTCATATTAAAGTAGATGTTAAAAAACTTGATTGTGATTTTTTAGCATTTTCTGCTCACAAAATGCTTGGTCCAACGGGAATAGGTATTCTATGGGCTAAAAAAAACTTATTAGAAAAATTACCTCCATTTTTGTTTGGAGGAGATATGATAGATAATGTTGATTTATTTCATACGACATTTAATAAACTACCTTATAAATATGAAGCAGGAACACCTAACTTCGTAGATGCAATTGCTTTTGGATATGCTATTGATTATATAAATGAAATTGGTATTGAAAATATATACGAACATGAGCAAAAACTCTTAAAACATATGTTAGAAAACATTTTAAATTTAGATTTCGTAGAAATATATGGTCCTAAAGATACAAAAAATAAGTTATGTATTATTTCATTTAATGTTAAAAATGCTCACCCTCATGATGTAGCAAGTTATTTAGATTATAAAAATATATTTGTAAGAAGTGGGCATCATTGTGCTCAACCTCTTTTAAGAAGATTAAAAGCAAATAATACTGTTAGAGCAAGCCTATATTTATATAACACCTTTGAAGAGATTGATGAATTCATAAATGCCCTTAAAGAAATAAAAAAGTTTATTTATGCGTGATATTATTTTTGATGCATTAGAAGAACTTTTAGAACAACCAATAAATAAGAAACTTGATGAATCTGAAATTTTGAATTTTAGGATTACATATAAGGAAGTAAAAGGAAAATCAAAAGTTATAATTCAAGAAAAAAATTTTCCATATTTATTACCTCATTTTGTTCTTGAAGTTGATGAAAGACGCATATTTAAAGGTTATTACAAATTTTCAAGTTTAAATAATCATCCCGTCCCTTACAAGCCATTTTTAAGGTTTTTTTATAAAACTGATAAATTTAAGTTTTTAAGAACAATTCAACAATTCAAAAATGATATTTCAATTTACTATTCAAATGGACCAAGACTTGAAAATCAATCACTTGAAGAATTCTTTCAAAAAACATTATTTCCAAATGAAGTTTTTGAAAATAAAATTTTAATAATTGAAATTTTCCATTCAAATAAAATAAATAAAGAAATTTTCAAAGAATTTAGAATTTTAAAGACTTTAAAGAAATTTGCAGAAGAATTGAACATCAAATTAAATGTTTTAATTAGCAACATATTTAAAAAGACAGGTATTAAGTTTAAAAGTTTGATTGGTTTTGAAAGACTTTTTTATGAAATTGAAGAAGGAACATTATTTCTTTCAAGAATATATGATAAATTTGGATATTTATTACATTTTAGACCAAAATCTGAAATTAAAGAATTCTTTGTAAATAAATCACAAGGTTATATATTAAATGTATTTGCTTGTAATGGAGATTATTCCGATGGAACAATAAAAAGTTTTGATGATGACCCATACTTACCAAATTGGACAATTGGAATAATGCATATTTTTGAAGACAATTTAGAAATTGTTAATGAGGAAATTGAAAAATTTTTAAAAATTGAAAAAAATTTCTATATAAATAATGAATTATCCGAATATAGTAAATTGGTTTTAAAATATAAAAATGTTATTTTGTATGGGCCACCAGGGGTAGGAAAAACTTATATTGCTATTAAAATCGCAAAAGAAATTTCCAAAAGAAATTGGACAATAGTTCAATTACATCCAAGTTATAGTTATGAAGATTTTATGGAAGGAATAAGACCTAAATCTGATGGTGGTTTTTATGTTAAAGATGGTGTTTTTAAACAATTTTGTAAAAATGCTTTAAATAGTAATGATAATTTCGTTATTATTCTTGATGAAATGAGTAGATGTAATGTAATTCAAGTTTTTGGTGAATTATTATATGCACTTGAATATAGAAACAAACCGATAATTCTACCTTACTCAAATGAAAGTTTTTCAATTCCCGAAAATGTTTATATTATTGGAACTATGAATAGTGCGGATAGAAGTGTTCATAATCTTGATATTGCTTTAAGAAGAAGATTTATATTTATTGAGATTTTACCAGATTTTAATGTAATTAAGGAATTTTATATCCAAAATAATTATAGTTTTGAAATTCTTGAAAAAATTGAAAAGTTTTTTAGTTTCATAAACGATTTAATACTAAAAAAGCTTGGAAGTGAATTTTTAATTGGACATAGTTATTTCTTAGTTGAACCATCAGAAATAAAGAATATCATAAAATTCAAAATTCTTCCAGTTTTAGTTAGTATATTATCAAAAGATGACTATAAAAAAACTGAAAGCTTCTTAAAAGAGATTGATTTATATTAGTCCTAAAATTTTTTCTATAACCCTTGGATAATAATAATGTTCAAGTTCGTGAATTCGTTTTTCAAGACTTTCTAAACTCTCTCCTTCTTCAATTCTTAAACATGCTTGCTCAATAATTTCTCCCTCATCAACCTTTTCATTTACCCAGTGAATCGTTATTCCTGTAATTTTTACACCATATTTATATGCCTTTTCAATAGCATTTAGACCTTTAAATGCAGGAAGTAATGATGGATGAATGTTAATAATTTTTCTAAAATATCTATTTACTATAAATTCTGGAAGAATTCTTAAATAACCTGCCAAAACAATTAAATCAAAAGGTTCAAAACTCATTAAAACTTTCAATAACTCTTCATTATATCTTTCTTTTCCAAGCTCTTTATAATTTATACAAATTGATTTTATATTATAATTTTCTGCCCTCTTTAAAATAAATGCATTTGGATTATCTGAAATTACAGCTAAAATTCTTAATGGCTTTTCTTTAAAGTATTGATAAATTGCTTCAAAATTACTCCCATAACCTGAACCCATTACAATAATTTTTTTCAAGATTGAAATTTTAAAGTTAATATAAGTTGTTTTTTGCCTTGTCCAATAATTCTGGAATTATTTATTTTTCTTTATTTTCCCACCCACCCTATATTCAAGGCTTCGCCTTTAAAATACCCATATTTCGGCTTTGGGGGGCAGAGCCCCCCTAATAATCCCCC
>CBFGJN010000046.1:0-15425 GCA_965649115.1 Caldifarciminota bacterium
AGGGCTAGTGGTATTCCACCAAGTGGATGGTCAGCTGTTCAAAATATTGACTTTTCAACAGTTGATAGTAGAACACCAACAGTTCATACTGATGCAAGATGGCAGTGGTGTCCTGGTGCTACTACAAGTTCAGCAAATTATTTCCATGTTGCATTTTATCATAGATGCCCGAATACTTATGACGGGAGCTTATGTAATGCTCCTTATACATCTTATAATAACACATTTAGGGTTGCTGTTTTAAGGTACAATTGGGATTTAACACAAAGTGGTCCGGAAATATGTGGTAATTTAGTAGCGGACACAATAGCAATTCCTCCACCTCCAAGTTATTCTGGTGGTGGTCTTTGGCAAAATTGGTGGCAAATAAATGGAACAACATTCAGAACGACACAAAGTTTAACTTCACCTTGGTGGTTTGGAGCAATGTGGGTTTATTGTTATAATAGAGGACCTGATGGTATCTGTGGAACAAGTGATGATGTTGATTGGAATATGGAATGGACAATTTTGAGTTATTCTTGTATTACACCTGTAAGTAAAGATGAATTAAAAGAAGGAAAAGATTTTATTATTAAAGGAAAGCTCGTTGAAATTTATCTAAATAATGATTGGGAATTTAAAGTTTATGATGTTTCAGGAAGAAAGCTTTTTGAAATAAAAGGAAAGGGTAATAGTAAATTCAATTTGAATCTTCCAAAAGGTGCTTATATTTATAAAATTAACGATAAATTTGGAAAATTTATTTTATAGGGGCTTTTGCCCCTAAAACCCAAAAATTTCAATCCATCTTGAAATAACTAAAAATTCAAAAACATTTAAATAATTAAATTTCTTTCCTTGAAATTCTTCATTTGAAATTTCAATAATTTTTTCAAAGTTTAAGAAATCCAATTTTTTTAATTTTTCTATTTCATTTCTAACGAAATTTTGATTTTCATATAACCAACCCCTTATAGGACCTCCAAATCCCCTCTTTCTCCTCTTTGAAATTTCAGGAAAATAATCATTTATAACTTCTTTTAATAATTTTTTTTCAATTTTCAAATGATAACTTAATTTTTTTGAAAATTCAATTATCCTATCATCTAAAAATGGAACTCTTAATTCAACACTTTTTGCCATAGAAAGTTTATCTGAATAAATAAGATTGTGAAATGGTAAAAATGTTTTAAAATCAAATAAAAGCATTTTCTCATAAAAATTTCCACTTATTTCATCAAAAATTTTTTGAATTTCAGAAAAAGGATTGTAGTTTATTTTAAATAAATTCTTTATTTCCTCGTCAGTATAATATGCCAAATAATAATAATATCGTTTTGACCAAACTCTTTTTAATTTTTCAAAATCCCTTGAAATTTTTCCAAAATAGTTTGGAAAATAAATTTTATTTAATGGAAGAAACTTAAATTTTTCGTAAATTAAATAAGCTTTATATCTTGGATAACCCCCAAACAGCTCATCTCCTCCCATACCTGATAAAACAACTCTTGACTTATAATAATCGCACATTAAATATGTTGAAATGCCTGCACTATCTCCAATTGGCTCTTCAATATAATAAACGAAATTGTTTAGTATTTCTTCATTAAAATCAAATTCTATTCCTTCAATTTCAAAATTTAGTTTTTGAGATAATTTTTTGGCATAATAAAATTCATCATTTATAATATCTTTTGAAATGTGTTTTTTCTTATAAATCAAACTAAATGCTTTTAATTTTTTATATTTACTTGAAAATAATGCTATTAGACTTGAATCAATTCCGCCACTTAAAAACAAGCTAACTTCAACATCACTAATCAATTGACTTTTTATAACCTTATCAAAAATTTCAATAAATTCTTTCTTTGCTAATTCTAAATTATTAATTTCATTTTTGAATTCATAATGCCAATAATAATAATTTTTAATGCCATTTTTTGAAAATTCAAGAATTGAGGCAGGTTTTAGCCTATAAATACCTTTAAAAGCAGTTTCATCATCAAAATTAAATAAAAAAACAATATGATTTAAAATTGCAATTTCATTAATATCCTTTCTTTTAATAACATCAAAAATGGGCTTAATTTCAGATGAAAAAATAATTCCATTATCTTCAAAAGCATAGTAAAGTGGTTTAATACCTGCTTTATCTCTAATTAAATATATTTTTTTCTCATTCTTATCATAAAGGACAATTGAAAACATCCCTACAATTTTATTTAGTGCTTTTAAAATACCAAATTTATGAAATGTATAAAGCAGAACTTCACTATCTGAATTTGTTTTGAATTCATATTCTTTTAATTCTTCCTTCAATTCTAAGAAATTATATATTTCTCCATTAAATGCCATTACTAAATTATCAAATTCCATAGGTTGATTTGCTTTATCGGAAAGGTCAATAATTTTTAATCTACAAAATCCCAAATATAAATTCTCATCTTCATAATATCCAAAACTATCAGGACCTCTATGTTTTAATAATTTTAAATCTATTTTTCTTTTTATATTGAAACTTCCGAAAAATCCACACATACCTCACCATTACCTTCTTCAACTCTTCCAAGAACAACATAATCAATTTTTAAATTACTTAATTCCTTTTCATCTAATATCAAAACCATACCAATACCCATATTCCAAACCCTAAATGCTTCATTTAATGAAACATTTCCAATTTTTACAAAAAATTTAAAAATTTTCGGAATATCATAATTTATTTTAATTTTAGCATCTAAATCGCTTCTTAAAATCCTCTTTATATTATCATAAAATCCACCACCTGTTATATGGCAAGCCATTTTAAAATTAATATCTAAAATTTCTTTATAAATTCTTGTAGGTTTAAGCAAAATTTCACCAAGCTTTTCAGTTTCTGAAATTTCACTATAAACGTTTTTTAATTTTAGATGTCTTTCTTTTATAATTTTTCTAATCAATGTATAACCATTTGAGTGAAATCCATTTGAAGGAATTCCAATTATAATATCTCCCTTTTTTAAATTTTCCTTTTTTGGTATTTTATCTTTTTCAACAATTCCTACAACAAAACCTGCAATATCAAGTTTATTTTTTTTAAAAATTCCTTTAAGTTCAGCAGTTTCTCCACCTATCAATTGACAATCACAATAAGAACATGCATTTATAATTCCATCTATAATTTCTTTTGAAATTTCTAAATTTAAGTTTTCAACTGCATAATAATCTAAAAAGAATAGGGGTTTTGCTTTCATTACATAAATATCATTAACATTCATAGCTACTAAATCTATACCAATTGTTTTATAGTTTTTCATTTTTCTTGCTATTTCTAATTTTGTTCCAACACCATCTGTTGAACTAACTAATATAGGATGCTTATAATTTTTAACAATTTCTTTTATATCAAATAAACCACCAAATAAACCTATGTTTTCTCCAACTCTTTTCTTTATATAATTAACGAATTCATTTGCCTTATCTATATCTACACCTGCTTGCTTATATAACATTATTTTATAAATAACATCCTTATTCTTCTTACAAAGCTTAAATTTGCATCAGCATTTGTGTGATGTTGAATGTAGGCAAAAGCAGTATCAAATGTTGATTGATAAATAATTCCTTTATAACTTATAAGTTTTATGCTATCAATCATAAACTTATAAGCATAGTTCTGCTTTGTTGTTGTATCACTTTCATTACAACTCAAATTTTGATTATTTGAAATTTTATTAAATTTGTATCTGTATTTTACTTTTGAGAAAATCAAATTTACAATTGAATAGGTTGTATCATTGATTTGAGAAATTTTTGAAATTGAACTATCTATGTAAATTGTATCAATATAAACCTTTAATGAACAATCAAACATAAAATTCCCAATAAATAAAGAATCGTAAATTGCTTTATATGTGCTTTCCATAGGCTTTAAATTCTGATTTAAAGGATAAGGATACTTATATGGTAAGTTAATGCTTATTTCTTTAAAGAAATCAAAAATTTTAACATTTCTTTGAAGATAATTATCAAAAACTTTAAGAGTATCGTAAATTATCTTTATTGGATTTACAATAGACCAAATGGAGTCATAATAGGGAAGTGTTAAATTAGAAGTATCTCCAAAAATTCTAACAAGTGTGTCATAATTTGGAATTATCCAATTAGAAGAATAAAAGCTATACTTATAATAGGCACTATCTAAATAAAGATAAGTTTTTTTGGTTTTTGGTAAGAAATTCCAAAATTCAAGAGAAGAATAAGGATTTTTGGGTTTGGAAGGCTCAGTGGTTTTTTTAGAGCAAGCGAATAATAAAATTAAAAGTGAAATAACAAACCTCATAATGATAATTTTAAAGTTTGGTTTATAAATGCCTTGTCCAATAATTCTAAAAATATAATTTCTATATTTTGCCCACCATCCACCCTGAATTCAAGTGGACGGCTTTAAAACTTTGCCCCCTAAAATCCCCCATTAAATCAATTGACAATCAAGGACTTAACGCTATTTGCTGGACAAGGCATAAAATAACCCATCTAAATTTGCTTTTTATTTATTCTACTTTAAAATTTTTATAATGTCTAATATACCAAGGGGAACAAGGGACTTTTTACCATCAGAACAAATAAAAAGGGAAATTTTAATTGATAAAATAAAAAATGTTTTTAGGAAATGGGGTTTTGATCCAATTGAAACCCCAACATTTGAGTATTATAAAACATTATCAGGTAAGTACGGAGAGGAAGGTGAGAAACTTATTTATAAATTTTTGGATTTAGGTGGTAGAGAGCTTGGATTAAAATATGATTTAACAGTTCCCCTTGCTCGTTTTTTTAATGACCATCAAAATGAAATTGTAAAACCATTTAAAAGGTATCAAATTCAACCTGTATTTAGAGCGGAAAAACCTCAAAAAGGAAGATACAGAGAATTCTATCAATGTGATATTGATATTGTAGGTTCAAAAAACCTATTATCAGATATTACAATTATTTTAACGATAAATTCTGCACTTAAAGAAATTGGCATTGAAAATTTTGTTATAAAAATAAATCATAGAAAAATTTTTAAATCAATTTCAAAGAAATTTAATATTGAAGGTAGAGAAATTGAATTAGCAAGGATTATTGATAAATTAGAAAAAATAGGAATAGAAGGTGTTAAAAATCAACTAATTGAAAAAAACTTTAATAAAGATATTGTAGATGGTCTTATAAACATCATTTCAAGCAAATTTCAGCTTGAAGAATTGAGAAAATTTTTCAATGATGATGAATTTGAAATTGCTTATAATGAGTTAAATGAAATTTTCAAATATCTTAAAAAATTTAATGTTAATTTTGAATTTGATATTTCCTTAGCAAGAGGACTTGATTATTATACGGGAATGATATTTGAAACAAAAATTTTGAATTATGAAATTGGTTCAATAGCAAGTGGTGGTAGATATGATAATTTAATTGAGATTTTTACAGGTTATAAAGTTCCAGCAGTTGGTGGAAGTATTGGAATAGATAGATTATTAACAGCATTAAATGAATTAAATTTATTTAATGAGAAAAAGACATGGACTGATATTTTAATAACATTTGTTAAATATGAGGATGAGATCATTAGCTATGGTTTAAAAATTTTAGAAAAATTACAAAATTTAGATTATAATGTTGATATTTATTGTGGAAATAAGGATTTGAGAGGACAATTGGGTTATGCTAATGAAAAGGGAATCAAAATTGCTATTATTATTGGTGAAGAGGAAGTTAAAAATAATAAGGTTATTGTTAAGTTTTTAGAAGAAAATTATCAAAGGGAGGTTAGTTTAGATGAACTTGAAAAATGTCTTAATTCTAAATAATAATTTTAATGAGATTTTCTTTGAAGCAGGTGGAATTCTTTATCTATTTGAACAGGGATTTGTTCCTGATGCAATTATATCAACATCATTTTCTAGTATAACTTCTGCTTTTCTTGGAAAAGAGCCAACAATAAGAGGTATTAGAGATATTTTAGATTTTTATAGGAATTTAAAAAAGGATAAATTTTTACATAAATCATTTTTTGATAAAATTCTTTTTAAAACAAATTATTCGTTTGATAAAATTGAGAGATTTTTGAGGAAAAACTTACCTGAAAGTTTTGGCTTATTAAAATTACCCGTTTATATCGTTTCTTATGATATTAAGACAAATGAGTTTAAAATTTTTGGTCAAAATCCAAACGATAACATTATAAATGCTATAAAAAATTCAATTTCAATTCCGCCTATATACAAAAATGAAAACTACATAAGTGCTAACATATTTCCCTTAAAACTTATTGAAATTGCACTTGAAGTAGAAGCAAACAGAATTTACTATTTTTTGGGTAATTATAATAAGCTTTATGAAATTATTTCAAAAGATTACAAAATTCTATTAAAAGAAAACTACAAAAACTTTATTGAAGATATTAGTGATTTATCTTCTCGTATATTGTTATTTGAATTTAGAAGTCCTTATAAGCTATTTGATTTTTCAAAGCCAAAGTTATTAATAGAAGAAGGATATAAGCAAGCAAGAAAGCAATATGTTAGTTATAAATTATTTAGGTTTGGTAGAATTAAAGAAACACTTGAATTATTAAAAAGGCCTGATTTGGATGATGAGGAGAAAATTATAAAAGCACATGCGATTTATCTTGAAGGAGATATTCCACAAGCTTATAGTCAATTTTCTGAACTATATGAAAAGTATCCTGAAAATGAAATTGTGGTTGTTGGATATGCTAATAGTTTAATAGATATTGGAGACTTACAAATGGCTGAACAAGTCCTTGAAAGTTATAAGAATAGAACGAAAAACCCTTATCTATTTGATAGTCTTTCAAGATATTATTTTTATAGAGGTGAAATAGATAAAAGTTTAGAAAATCTAAGAATTGCCATGAATTATGCAAAAAATGACCCGATTGCTTATAACTTAGCACTCATCCACTATGCAATTATTATGGCAAGTATTGGAAGGGTTAAAGATGCTTATGAATCATTTAATAATGCTATTTTAAATTTAAAAAACCTTGACAATGCTTATTATTTATCATTTGCTTATACAAATGTTATGAATTTTTATATGAAACAAAGAGATAGAAAGAAACTAGAATTTTTAATAACTGAGATTGAAGAAAGTTTAAATCTTTCTGGAAGTTCAAGAACAAAATTTCTATTTTATTTAAACTATGCTTTCTCAATTCACGAATTTTTATCTAATAAGTCTATTTCTATTGACTATGCAAGGAAAGCAATAGATATTGCCATTGAAAAAGGTTCTCCTCAAATGCTTTCATTAGCATTAAGTGGATTAGGGGATCTTTATTCTAATATGAATGAATTTGAAAAAGCTGAAATTTACTTAAATGAAGCACTTAAAGTAGCATTAGAAAATGATTTAAAATATAATATAATTTTAATAATAAATTCCCTCATTCAAGTGAAATTAAAACTTAACAAAATTGATGAAGCAATGAAACTATTTGAATTATTTCCAAGTGAAGAGCAAATTCCTCCACCTGATTTAATTGTTTTAAATTCAATAAAAGCTTTAATATATCAAAAGATTGTTGATAATGAAAAATTAAAAAAACAGTTAGAAATAACGAGAAATTTAATTAAAGAATTTAAGATATTTGATATTGGGAAAATTTTTCCAGTTTTTCAAGGTGAAATTTCAAAAATTGTTTCTTCAAATTTAACAATTGATGAAATAATTGAGATAAAAAGTGGTGAGCTTTTAATGGAAAAAATTAAAAATGAACCAAAAGTTATTGAGGAATTTCTTGAAAAAATTAATGTTGAAGATTCAATAAATTACATAGAAATTATAAAAGCAATTTCAAAAGATGAAAAGAAATTTAAAATTCAAATTGATAGATTTAGTGAGCATTGGAGAAAATTCTGCGAGCAATATATTACTACATTTGGTGATGTTGTTTATTTCTTCAATAATGACATAAGACCAATTACAATTTTTGGTGATGAAATTAACCTGCTAATTTTACTTTATTTAATATCAAATAGAGATAGAGTTATTACTTATGGTAATTTATCAATAACATTTGGAATTCATTCAGAAAATTTGAAAGAAAGGCTAAAACAAATTTTGGAAGTTATTGAACCTTGGACGATTACACAAACTCCCAAGTACTTAATAATTGAAAATGATAGGATTTTGTTTAAAACTGATGAGAACTTTAAAGTAGATTTATACTTGTTTGAAGATTATTTAGAGAATGGAGATTTTGAATCAGCTATAAATATATATCATGGAGATTTTTTGCCATTTATTAGTCATCCTTTCTTTTCAGATTTAAGAAGTAGATTAAAGAATTTGTATTTAGATGCTGTTTATAGTTTAGCACAGAATTACATTTCAGATGGGAATTATGATAGAGCAATAGTTATTCTTGAAAGTCTTTTAAATAGAGATATTTTAAATGTTGAGCATCTGAAATTGCTTATCTCAGTCTTATATAAAGTAGGTAAGAGAGCATATGCTTATGAGTGGTATTTAAGATATTTAACCAAGGTTGAAGAACCAAGATTTAAATTTGAAGAAATTATCTCATGAAGAATTTTATTCAAGAGTTTTTGAGAATATTTCAATTTTCGGGTTATGTTTTAATTATTGTTTTTTTTATAGCAATTATTTGGGCAAATTCAAGTGATAGTTATTTCTCTATATTTCACAATAAAATAATTCACTTTTTTATAAATGAAATTTTAATGACACTATTTTTTTTACTTGTAGGACTTGAAATTAAAAGGGAAATTTTAATTGGACATTTGAGTAGTTTCAGAAAAGCTTTACTTCCTGTAATTCTTGCTTTTTTTGGTGCTATTACACCTGCTATTATTTTTATTGGAATTAATTATAATAATTTTGAAACATTAAGAGGCTGGGGTATTCCTATGGCTACTGATATTGCTTTTGCATTCTTAATAATTAGTCTTTCAAATGTTCCATATAGTTTAAAAATAACATTGCTTTCCATTGCTGTTATTGATGATATCATAGCAGTTATTGTAATTGGGATTTTTTATTCAAGTGGATTTAATGGTTTTTATTTATTTTTAATTCTTTTATTTGGTTTGATTTTGTTTTTTGTAAATAAGTTCTTTTATAGGGATTTAATTTTTTTAATTGCTTTAATCCCTGCTTGGTTCTTATTTTATAAAGCAGGCATTCATCCTTCTATAAGTGGTATTTTCATAAGTTTATTTGTAAGGATTGAAAATTTAGAAAATTGGGAAGATAAACTTGATAATTTTGTAAATTTTTTTGTTTTACCAATGTTCATATTGGGAAATAGTGGTATAAAACTTTCCGATTTTGAATTTTCAAATATCTTAAATAGTTTAAGTTTAGGAATTATCTTAGGTTTATTTTTTGGAAAGCAATTAGGAATAACACTTTCAGCATTTATATTTAAAAAATTAAAAATTGTTGATTTTCCAACAGATATTAAATTATATGACATTTGGGCTATGTCTGTTGTTTGTGCTATTGGATTTACAATGTCAATTTTCATATCCGAATTGGCTTTTTATAATGATAAAAAATTACTAGAAATTTCAAAGTTGAGTGTATTTATTGTTTCGTTTTTAAGTGCTATTTTTGGTTTAATTGTTCTAAAACTTCGTCAATTTTTTTAGCGAGTTCATAATCCTTTTGTGTTATGTTGTTTTCTGAATGTGTCCAAGTTTCAATAACTACCACATTATAATAAATATAAATGTTTGGATGATGATTTAACTGTTCGGAAATTTTAGCAACTTCATTTACAAAGTTTATAGCAGAAAGAAAATTTTTAAATTTATATTCTTTTTTTAGTTTTGGCGGTTCTAATTTCCAGTTATTCATAATTAAAATTTTAAAGTATTTATTTTGATTATTTTTGCTGTGTCTAGTAATTCCAAAACTATTTATTTTACTATATTTTCCCCACCCACCCTATGAATAAGGCTTCGCCTTATAAATACCCATTTTTCGGCTATGGGGGGCTTTGCCCCCCATTAGATCCCCCATAAAATCAATAATTTCTTTAAAAATTTTATAAGTTATTGACTATCAATCACTCAACACCATTTACTAGACAAAGCAGATTATTTTTGCTGTGTCCAAAAATTTTGGAATTATTTATTTTTCAAAAGCCTTCGGCTTTAAAATACCCATTTTTTGCTTTGGGGGGGCAGAGCCCCCCTAATAATCCCCCCCAATAAATCAATAATTTCCTTAAAAATTTTATAAATTATTGATTATCAATTGCTTAACAATAATTATTGGACAAAGCGGATTATTTTTGCTTAGGGGGGACTTTAAATCAATAATTTCCTTAAAACTTCAATAAGTCCCATCAGCAGAGTATTAATTATATCTTTCTAAATAAACCAATCAAGTATAGACCATTTTTATAACCAAATTTAAACATTTGATAATCAATAAATTGATAGATATTTTTTAAAAATGGAAATTTGCCAATGCCTTTTGGTTTTAAATTTAAAATTGTTCCAATTTTTATAATTTCAAATTGATTTTGTTTTGCTAATTTTTCATAATCATTAAAATCAAATGCCCATCTGTGTAATGTATAATTATTTTCTTTAATAGGCATATACCTTTCTTTTAATCTCCCACCAAGCCTATAATTAATAGTTAAAAAATGTCCATTTTTCTTCAAAATTCTTGAAATTTCTTTAAAGGATAAACTTATATAATCCCAATTTGGAAGATGTTGGATAACTTGAAAAGAAAATACAAAATCAAATGTTTCATTTTTGAAGGGAATTTAGTGAATACTTGCTTGAACAACTTTGAATTTATCATTCTTACAAATTTTTACAGCTTCAAATGAATAATCAAATCCAAGGACATTATATTTTTTTAGATTTTCAAGTTTTAAACCTACACCACATCCAGCATCAAGTATTAGTTTTGGTTTTATAGAGTTAATTATATTTATTAAATAAAAGTTTTCAATATAATTTTCATAAAGCCAAGTTTTAGGTAGATTTTTACCATTAAGCTTATATTGATCATCAAATAGAATTTGTACTTCTTTCATAAATAGTAAAAGTTTAAAGTCAAGAAGATAAGCCCCCCAGAAGGGGGCTAAATTTTAGTACTCTTCTGGAATTGATGGGCTAACTTTTTCTTTTTCTTTCTCTTTTTTCTCTACGACAATTGCCTCTGTTGTTAGTAATAGACCACTAATTGAGGCGGCATTTTGTAGAGCAACTCTTTCAACTTTTGTAGGGTCAATAATTCCAGCAGATAACATATCAACATATTCACCTGTTAAAGCATTAAATCCAATGTTTATGTTTTCCTTACCTCTTCTCTTTACTTCTTCAACAACAAGAGAGCCTTCATATCCTGCATTATAAGCTATTTGCTTTAATGGTTCTTCAAGAGCTTTCTTAACAATTTTTACACCTATTTTCTTATCTCCTTCAAGTTCAGCTTCAAGCTTTTCAAGTTCCTCAATTGCCCTTATGTAAGCTGTCCCACCACCAGGAACAATTCCTTCCTCAACAGCAGCTTTTGTAGCATGTAGGGCATCTTCAATCCTTGCTTTCTTTTCTTTCATCTCAGTTTCAGTGGAAGCTCCGACATATATAACAGCTACACCACCAGAAAGTTTAGCAAGTCTTTCTTGTAATTTTTCTCTATCATAATCACTCTTTGTTTCTTCAATTTGCTTCTTAATTTGTTTAATTCTTGCCTCAATATCCTCTTTTCTACCATATCCCTCAATAATTGTAGTATTTTCCTTATCAATAACAACTTTCTTAGCCTTTCCAAGGTCATCAAGTCTGACATTCTCAAATTTCATTCCCGTTTCTTCTGAGACAACAATACCACCTGTTAGAATAGCAATATCCCTTAACATTTCTTTTCTTCTATCACCATATCCAGGTGCTTTGACAGCAGCAACTTGAAGTGTCCCTCTTAATTTATTAACAACAAGTGTAGCGAGAGCTTCACCCTCTACCTCCTCTGCAATTATTAAAAGAGGCTTTCCAGTTTGAACAATCTTTTCAAGAACAGGAAGGATTTCTCTTACAGAAGAAATTTTTCTATCTGTTATTAGGATATATGGATTTTCAAGAACTACTTCCATTTTTTCAGCATCAGTTACGAAGTAAGGAGAAATATATCCTCTATCAAATTGATAACCATTAACAACTTCTACATAAGTTTCAATACCTTTTCCTTCCTCAACAGTTATAACACCATCTCTTCCAACCTTGTCCATAGCTTCTGCAATTTTTCTACCAATTTCATTATCATTGTTAGCAGATATTGTAGCAACTTGTTCAATTTCCTTTGTTGTTTCAACTTTCTTTGAAATTTTCTTTAAGTAATTAACAACTCTTTCAACAGCCAGATCAATACCTCTTTTTACTTCTGTTGGATTTGCACCAGCTGTTACCATCTTAACACCTTCTCTATATATTGCTTCTGCTAAAACGGTAGCAGTAGTTGTTCCATCACCAGCGACATCAGAGGTCTTGGAAGCTACTTCCTTTACAAGTTGAGCACCAACATTCTCAAATGGATCTTCAAGCTCAATTTCCTTTGCAACAGTTACGCCATCTTTTGTAATTGTAGGAGAACCAAATTTTTTCTCAAGAACTACATTTCTACCAGCAGGTCCAAGGGTAACCTTTACAGCATTTGAAAGTTTTTCAACACCTCTCAAAATAGCTCTTTGTGCTACCTCATTATAAATAATATCTTTTGCTGCCATAGTTTCACCTCCTTTTTATTCTTCTATAATTCCAAGAACTTCATCTTCTCTCATAATTAAAAGTTTTTGATCATCTATTTCAATTTCAGTTCCAGCGTACTTTGAGAATATAACAATATCACCTACTTTTATATCAACAGGAATAACTTTACCATCATCAGTTTTTCTACCAGGACCGACTGCAAGAACCCTTCCTTTTTGAGGTTTTTCCTTAGCAGTGTCAGGAATGATAATTCCACCTTTCTTTACTTCCTCCTCTTCTATCCTCTCAACAACAATTCTATCTCCAAGAGGTTTTATCTTTACTTTAAGTTCAACCTTTGCCATACCCTTACCTCCTTTTTGGTTATTTCAGTTAGGGGTAAAATTTTAAAGCATAAGTTAACCTTTTACACAAATTGTTAAATTAAAAATGTCATGAGAATACCCATATTTATGACTTGGAGGCTTCGCACCCTATAATTAAGCGGAACACTTAAAAACCTCACATTTATAAATTTCCATTTATTAATACTTTGAAGCTCCTATTATTAACTTTTATAATATAAATACCATTCCTTAAAATCAAATTTATTTCTTTTGATTGGTAAAAAGTTTTTACATTTTTTCCATCTATCGTAAATATTTCCCAATTTGAAGGTTTTTCTGAAATTCCATAAAGTCTGTTTTTTTCAACTAAAATTTTTATATTTATATCCTTTTCTTCATTATAACCCAATGGTGTTATTGAACAGCTTGGCTTAACATAATTAATTGTTCCACAATTTGAGCTATTAGAAGGATCGTCAAGTACAACAACCCTTGCATTGTTATTAAAAGATGGTAAGTTTATAATTTCAGAGCATCCATCATTATCAATATCTGCAATAGCTCCTCCTTCAAATGTTGCTCCATTAGGTATATAATTTATTGCTCTAAATCTCCATATTATACTTCCATTATCTAAATCTAGAAGGTAAATTGAATTTTCAGAAGGTGTATAACCAGTTGATATAACCGCTTCCATACCAGGATTTGTAGGAACTAAATCCGCTATTCTAGGAGCACCACTGTGATAAGAAGGTATGGCGCCAGGAGCATCAGGAAGTTGAATATCCCAAATTACTTGTTTGTTATTTCCTTTCCTTGCTGTCGCTCTTGGTAATAAAGAAAACTGAGAATATCCGAATACATAATCATCACATCCATCGCCATCAATATCCCATACACCAACTGATGTATTTACATTATAAGGTGGTGAGCCCCCAAGTGTATCAGTCCAAACAATACTAGCAGAACTTCCATTATCTCTTATTAAGTGAATATAACCTTCGTATTGTGTAACCATCATTTCATCACCATTTCCTGCTGGACCTATAAAATCAGCAATAGCTGGAGTGCTCCAATATCCTCCACCTGTTGGAGGTAAATTAAACTGCCAAATAACATTCCCATTTATTGGATTAATAGCAACAAGAAGTCCTGTATTAGCAAGAACATATAATCTATTTCCATTATTTCCAACATTTCCATAAGCTATTGTACCCAGAGGTGGCATAAAAGCATGCGGAGGTGATAATGTTATTCTTCTAATCCAAATTTGAGAACAATTTCCATCAAATGCTCTAACAACTAAACATCCTGTAAAGGAAAGACAATTTATATTAGGTGCTTCAGCATAAGTAAAAACAATATCGGGAATCCCATTTCCATTTATATCGGGTACAATAATAGGAGATGAATAAAGAGCGGCATTAGATAGAGAAACATTACATATTTCAGTACCATTCAACCTTAAAATATGTAATTTGTTTTGTTTATGCTGTAAAACAACTATTTCTGGACCCGAATTTGAGGTGTTTACATCCCCAATAGCAGGCGATTGATGAGAACCAAAACCGGTTGGTGCAAAATCCCAAAGTACATTCCCATTTGAACCATTTAAAGCCTTAACTGATGCAGTGTGACTGGATAAAGAGTCAGACCAACCAAATATAATATCATTTATCCCATCGCCATTTACATCAAAAATAGCAGGTTATCCTTCGCATCCACATTCAAGGGTATCGCCCTGTAAGCTTGAACATTTATAGGTATCAGGTGAGTTATTAAGAAAGTTATGATACCATTTAAGAGTAAAACCATTAGCATTATTAGCGAAGTTACCTTTTAAGAATTGAACGCCAGTGTTTCTTTGTGAGCCTCTTATTTTAAGCCAATTTCCACTGGCTCCATCATTCGGTGCTTGAGATATAAGAATTATTAAAATCATAAGTAAATTTTAAAGCATAAATTTCTTTCCTTTTTGCTGTGTCCAATAATTCTAAAATATAGATTATTTCTTATTTTTCCCACCCACCCTAAATTTAAGCCTTCGGCTTATAAATGCCCATTTTTATGCCTCGGGGGGCTACGCCCCCCCCATCAAACCCCCCTAAAATAAAGATTTTTAATGAATTTTCACAAGTCATTGATAATCAAGGACTTAACATGATTTACTGGACAAAGCATTTCCTTTTTGCTTTGTCTAGTAATTCTAAAAATATGATTATTTCTATATTTTTCCCGCCCACCCTATATCCAAGGCTCCGCCTTTAAAATTCCCATTTTTCGGCAGTGGGGGGGGTTTCCCCCCCCCCACCCCCCCCCCCCCAACCCCCCACCCCCCAAAAGTTTTTTTTCACTCTTTGTTAACTCC
>CBFGJN010000047.1:0-14324 GCA_965649115.1 Caldifarciminota bacterium
CAACTCGCCTGCATGAAGACGGAGTCACTAGTAATCGCCTATCAGCTATGGGGCGGTGAATACGTTCTCGGGCCTTGCACACACCGCCCGTCACGCCACGGGAGTCGGGGGTACCCAGAGTCCCACTCTAATAAGTGGGATGAGGGTAAACCCGGCGACTGGGGCGAAGTCGTAACAAGGTAGCCGTACGGGAACGTGCGGCTGGATCACCTCCTTTTATAAGGAAAATTTAAAGGGTATGCTACCGGGTCTGTATATGGCCTAGTCTTAATTCTCCCATAATCCTATTAGGGGCGGTAGCTCAGTGGGAGAGCGTCCGTTTCGCAAGCGGAAGGTCGCCGGTTCAAATCCGGTCCGCTCCAAAACTCATTCCAAAATCACCTATAATAGTTTTCCCAATAAAATTCTTTATATAAACATTTGAACCAATAACCGAATTTTCAATAATTGAATTTTCTATTATTGTATTTTCCATAACTATTGAATTTTTTATAATGGAGTTTATAATTTTACAATTTTGGGAAATATCAACAAATTGACCTATAATTGAATTTTCAATAGTGCAATTTTCAGCTATAAAAACAGGTTCAAGAATTTTTGAATTTCTTACATTTGAAAGGATTTTTGAAGGGTTTTTATTTAAAATGTAAATCATAGTTTCAAGATAAGTTTCTATTTTTCCACAATCCTGCCATTCATCAATTTTAAAAGCCCTAATTTTATAGTTTTCTATCAAAATTTTAAAAGCATCTGTTAATTGATATTCACCTTTTGTTTTAATATCTTTTCTATATAAAGTTTCAATTGCTTCTTTAAGTTTATTACTATTTTTTATATAGTAAATACCACAAATAGCTAAATTAGTCTTGGGATTATCAGGTTTTTCTTCAAGGTCAATAATGTAATTGTCTTTAACTAAAACAACTCCAAATCTTCTTGGGTCATCTACTTGTTTAACAGCTATGAAACTTTCATCAAATGTGAATTGGCCGTCATAAAGAGCATCAGGTAAAACAATTAAAACATCTTCTTCTACTTTTCTCAATCCTTTATAGACAGCATCAGCTAATCCTAAGGGTTTTTCTTGAATTTCATAAGTTGTGTTATGAAATAAATTTTTTAAAAATTCATAGGTTTTATAACCAAATTCATCGTTTGAAATCACTAATATAATTTCTTCAAAATTCGCCCATTTTTTTAATCCTTCAAACAAGTGTTCAATTATTGTCTTTGAATAAATTCTTAAAAGTGATTTTGGTCTATATAAACTAAAAGGTCTTAATCTTGTTCCCTTTCCCGCAGATGGTAAAATTAATTTCATTTTGTATTGCTTCCTATTACAATACCTAAAACAGCACCTGCTAAAACATCTGAAAACCAGTGTTGATCTTTATATATTCTTGCTAAACCTGTTCCAAAAGCAATAGAATAGCTTAAAATTCCCAAAAATTTATTATATTTATAAATATGACTTGATGTATTAAAAGCAACTATTGTATGACCTGATGGAAAGGATTGATAATCATTATTTAGATTAAATGGACTAAAATAAACTGAGCCTTGATTCAAATATGGTCTTGCTCTACCAATAATGAATTTTAATCCCAATACTGTCACCCCACTAATTATAAAACTCTTAATTCCAGATTTGGAGAATTCTTCAATTTTTTTATCATTTTTTACTTTTGAATATAAATAAAGCAATCCATAACCCAATAAGTGATATTGACCTTCACCAAATTCATTAAAAAAATTAAATGTTTTGTCTAAGAATTCGTTCCTATTTCTTGAAAAATAATTTCTAAAATTTTCATCCACATAATAAAAGCTATAAGGAGTTAAAAAATAACTTATAGAAATTAAGCTCATTTGATAATCACTAATGGAGATTAGGAATATCATATTTTACTTCCTAATCTTATTATTGCCTTTTTAGCACGAATATTATTTTGATCTAATTTTAAAATCTCTGACCATAAATTTAATGCTTCCTTATATCTTCCTTCTTTTTCAAGCTGAATTGCTTGAACTTCTTTTTGAGCAATTTGAAGGTAAAATTCAGCGCTTGGATTTTTTGGATCTTCTTTTAAAATGTCCATAGCCAGCTTGATTGTTCCTTCTAGATCTCCCTTATCCTCATACAACTCTTTTAATTTTAGAGCATAATTTAAAGAAACACCTTCTAATGTTCTTTCCTGTTTTTGAGCTGTAATATCAACTTTACCAATTTCAGGAACATCAATTTTAATATCTGAACTAATTGTAGGTTCTTTGGTTTTAGGAACTTTTAGTTGTGGTTGTTCCTCAATTTTCGTTTCTAAATTTATACTCGTTGTTTCTACTTTACTTTGAACTATTTCAATTAATTTTTTTGCTTCCTCTTCCTTACCCTGCTCTTTTAATGCTTTAGCAGTTGAAATATATTCACTTAAAAGTCTTGCTTTTAAAATTTTAGCATAGATCTCTTGAAATAGTTTATCATCTGAAAGAGTTTTTTCTAAATTCTTTAATTCTTCTTGCAAAGAAGCTAAATTTAATTTATTTACTTCATTTTTAATTTTTAAAACTTTCTCCCAAGCTTTTAACTTATTACTTGCTAAATTTCCTATTATTTCTAAATCAGGAAAATTTTTAATTTTTTTAGCATTTTCAATTTCATAAATAGCATATTTCAATAAACTTATTTTTTCGTCTATACGATTTGTTTCAAATGATTGATTAATAGCTTCTTTTGCGTTATTATAGTGATAATAGAAAGCGTTTATTCTGTTTGATGTCCAAATGTAGGTTATTAAAATTGTTAAGAGAATTAACATTATTGTTAAAATGATAAAAATTGCTCTTTTTGATGGTTTTTTGTAAATTTCATGCTCGGGTTTTTCCTTTGGATTTACAAATAGCAATCTTGTTTTTCCTATTACAATCTCATCACCACTTTTTAATTCTTTCTTTTTATATATTTTTCCATTTATTATCGTTGGATTTTTTGCTTGTAAGTCTTCCCAAATAATTTTACCATCTAAAATCTCTATTTTTGCATGTCTTCTTGAAACATATTCATCTTCAATAATATAATCAGCATTTACTTCTCTTCCAATAATACCAGATTTTTCAATTTTTATCATACTTCCAACATGAGAGCCAACAATAATTCTAAAATATGGATTTTCTATTTTTTTCATATTAATTTTTATTTTAAAATCACCAATTTCAATAATGTCATTATCTTTTAAGTCAAACTTTCCAATTACTGGCACACCATTCAATTTGATTTCCGACAAACTATTACCAATCCATTTTCCTTCTATATATGAAAAACTTAAATGTCTTGGAGCAAATTTTGGATTTACATAATCGCAATTTTTATCACTTCCAATAGTAAAATTTGTTTTATTTATTTTAATTTCACTATCACCTATTATTAGATTTAACTCATCCATCTCAAAAAACTTTAAAATTTTAAAGGATATAAAATCTATCTTTTGGCTTTGTCTAGTAATTTTTGCCCCCATTAGATCCCCCATAAAATCAATAGTTTTATTGAAATTTTCGTAAGTCATTGATAATCAAGCATTTAGCAATAATTACTGGACAAAGCACTATCTTTTTGCTGTGTCCAATAATTCTCAAAATATATATTTTGCCTACTCAACCTAAATTTAAGCCTTCGTCTTAAAACTACGTCCCCCAATAATTCCCCCCTAAAAACTATAATTTCAGAAAATTTTTTGCATGATTTATTGGACAAAGCATAACCCATCCTAAATAAAGCACTGCTTTATCACTAAGCAAAATAGAAGAATTATTAAGCTTTAAAATTTATAACCTAACAATATGGCAAAAGCCAAGAAAAATTATTATGAAATTTTAGGAGTTAGTCCGAATGCTACACAAGAAGAAATTAAAGAAGCATATAGAAAATTAGTTCTTAAATATCACCCTGATAAAGTTCCTCCTGAAAAGAAAAAAGAAGCAGAAGAAAAATTTAAAGAAATTTCAGAAGCTTATGAAGTTCTCTCTGATCCTGAAAAAAGAAAATTATATGACACTTATGGAACAGCTGACTTTTCAGATTATAGCAATTATAATTTCAACTTTCAAGATTTCTTTTCAAGACATTATGATGATTTAAGAGATATTTTCGGGGATTTCTTTTCAGATATATTTGAAAACTTATTTAATGTCCGAGGAACAAAAAGAACTTATAGAGAAAGAGGGAAAAGCATCCTATATAGACTTGAATTAAGTCTAGAAGAAATTGCAAAGGGAATAACAAAAGAAATTGAATACAATAGGTTTGTTAAATGTGAGCAATGCTTAGGATTAGGAGGAAAAGAAAGAACTTGTCATGTTTGTTCAGGTTCAGGATATGTTATAAAATCTTCACGAACATTTGGTTTTCTCTTTCAAACGCAATCAGTTTGTCCAAATTGTTCAGGAACAGGTTATGAAATATATCAAAGATGTTCACATTGTGATGGTTTAGGAATTGTAAAAAAGAAAGAAAAAATAAAAGTTGAAATTCCAAGGGGTGTTAAAAATGGTGAAAGAATTGTTATTAGAGGTAAAGGAGATGCAGGACCAAGAGGTGGAGACTATGGAGATTTATACATTGAAATTATTGAAAAACCACATGAAATATACAAAAGAGTTGGTGATGATTTAATTATGAATTTAAAAGTTAAATTAACGCAAATTGTTCTTGGTGATGAAATTGAACTAACAGATATTATGGGAGAAAAATTCAAAGTAAAAATTCCTAATTCATTCAATATAAATGAAATGCTTGTTATTAAAGGCAGAGGTATGCCAAATAGTTATGGAAAAAGAGGGGACCTAAAAATTAAACTAAATATAGACATTCCTAAAAACTTAGATAGTAAAGCAAAAAAATTATTTGAAGAACTTAAAAAGTTAGGTTATTAACATGCTTTAAAATTTTCAAACTTGCCCCCATCGTCTAGCGGCTAGGACACCACTCTTTCAAGGTGGAGGCAGGGGTTCGATTCCCCTTGGGGGCATTGAAAAATTTTTTAATTGTATTTATTTTAATATCCTGTCAAGCATATAAATTAGGTCATCAAGAAGAGTTAATTTTAGCAGTTTCAAAAGGACAATTAAGTAAAGTTAAAGATTTAATAAAGAGAGGAGCAGATGTAAATACAAAAGATAAAGATGGAAAAACAATTTTACATATTGCTATTGAAAATAATTACGAAGATATAGTTAAATTTTTAATTCAAAATAAAGCTGATGTCAATATAAAGGATAATGATGGAAATACTCCATTACATTTAGCAATTAAAAACAATAATGATTTTATTGTAAAATTACTAATAAAAGCAGGAGCTAAAAAAGATATTAAAAATAATGAAGGTAAAACGCCATTAGATTTAGCAAAAGAAATAAACAATCCCGAAATTTTGAAACTTTTAAATGAATGATTTTTCTATTTATATTTTGGCTAATTTTATTTTTACCAATCATCTTCCTTTCAAATCCCTTATTTGACGACACAATAGAGGAATTTTATCCAAATTTTTACTTTATAACTGAACAATTAAAAGACTTAAAATTACCATCATTTAACCCTTATTTTTTCTCAGGTCATCCTGTTATCCATAATGTCCAGCTTTTTGAGTTCAATCCATTATTTTTAATAAGAAATTTTATCGGAATTTTCAATAATTCAATTTATGTTTTCAATTTACTTATTAGTTTAAACTATCTTCTTGCTTTAATTTTCTCTTATCTTTACTTTAAAAAATTAAAATTTAAAAAAGAGGAAATAGCAATTTTTGGTTCAATAATATTTACCTTTTCAACATGCTATATTTTTACAATTATTCATCCTCACACTTATGACTTTATACCTTTCGTGCCATTAGTTTTGTACTTTTTAGATGATAAACCTTACTTATCTGCTTTATTTATGGGTTTTGCATTTCATTCAGGACATCCTCAAAAACCTATTTATCTTCTAATTTTGATTTTTATTATCTATCTCTTTAAAATTCTTGAAAATAGAAGAGAAGTTTTTAAATTTATTTTATTTTTAATAGTTTTTTTACCTTTTGTTTTCTCATTTTATTTTCAAGGAATTGATTTATTTACAATTAGCAAACGAGTTGAAAATGATTTAAAATTTCTCCTTGAAATGTCTTTTCATTTTGACAGAATAATAACTTTAATTATTCCAAAGTTTTATGGCTCAGTTGAAAGTGAATATATCGGTGGTCCATATTATTTTTATACCGAAATGACATTTTACTTTACAATAATTGGATTATTGCTTGCTATTTATGGTTCATTAAAAAATTACAAAGATAAATTTGTTCTTTCAATAATATTTAGTGCTTTTCTTTTATTTCTTTTAGCACTTGGAGACCAAAATGTTATCATAAAATTTTTATATGAAAGTGGAATTATTAAAGGTATCAGAAATCCTGCAAGAGCATTATTTATATATCCAATAATCATTTCAATTCTTGCTTGTTATGGTTTAAATAGTCTTTTAAAGGAAAGAAAACTAAATCAAATTAACTATATTGTTTTGGGAATTTTATTTATTTTTTTACTATTTTTGCCATTTATTCCAAAAGAAATTGATATTTCAAATGAAATTTTCAAATTTTTCATATTTTTAGCACTTTCATATGTTTTAATTTATGGTTTTTTAAAGAAAATTTTAAGTGAAAAACTATTTTTATATAGTGTTATTTTGATTGCTTTTATTGACTACTATCTTATTAGTGGTTCTTATTTAAAAATAAGAAAATTTGAAGATGTTTATGCTTATTATAGTCCAAATTTTGTTAATCAACTAAAAGCTAATAATTTAGGAGAATATCGTATAAATTCAAGGTTTTATAAAGGTCTTACACTTCCAAGAAATTCAGGTTCTATAAATAAATTGGAGTTAATAGAAGGTTATGACCCATTAGTTTCTAAATTTTATACTGATTTTCATGATTATATTATTAGAAGAAATGAAGGATTTGAAAATTTATTAAGAATGGCGAATGTTAGATATTATATAACAGATAGTGGATTTTTGGAATTAAAAAATTACTTACCAAGAGCATATATTGTTCATTGTGTAAAAATTATTAAAGATAGTTTTGAATTTTTTTCAAATGCTAAAAATTTAGAGCCTCAAAGATGTGTTTATTTATCTAATAAACCAAGCAAAAATTATAATTTAGGAAAAAATTATGAAAATGTTAAAATTTTGAAATATAATTCAAGTGAAATTTTATTAGAATATGATATAGATGAAGATGGAATTTTAGTTTTAAGTGTTAATTATTATCCTTATTGGAAAGCAAAACTAAATGATAAGGAAGTCAAAATTTTGAGAGCAAATTGGACATTTATGGCAATTGAAGTTCCAAAAGGTAAAAACATCGTTAAATTTTATTATGATATAACTAAATTTTTTATAAGTTTAGATTTTTGGGCTTTGGGAATAATTTTATCACTAATTTTTGCTTTGTATAGAAAGAGGATAAAAGCTCTAAATAAAGTTAAGTAATTGATAGTTAATAATTTATGAAAAATCTTGTAAAACTACTGTTTTTATCGGGGGTTTAAAAATGGGGTTTTACAAGGCAAAAGTTATTAATTATTTTCCTTTAAAATTTTACTATGACCGAAAAAGAAATTTTAGAAATAAAAAAAAAACATCCAGAAGTTATATTAGAAATTATTTATTCAAGTTCAATAGCGACAAAAAAAGATATTAAAATTTTATATAGAAAACTAAATTTAAACTTTCAAAACAAACTTGAAGAGAAAAAGATAGAGATTGAAAAGGCATTAGAAGAAAAACTTGAATTAAAGAAACTTGAAATTGAAAGGACAATAAGAATTGAAATAGAAAAAATAAGAAACGAATTTCAATTAGAAATTGAAAAAATAAGAAGTGAGATGCTTGAAAAAATTTCAGAGACTGAAAAAAATCTTAAAATTGAAATTGAAAAAATAAGAAGCGAGAGTAATGAAAGGATTGAAAAATTAAGAAGCGAGATGTTTCAAAAAATTTCAGAAACAGAGAAAAACTTAAAAATAGAAATTGAGAAAACAAGAGCTGAAAGCAATGAAAGAATGAATCAGATGGAAAATCAAATTAAGCTGGAAATTGAAAAATTAAGAAGCGAAAGTAATGAAAGGATAGCTCAATCAGAAAATCAAATTAAGTTAGAAATTGAGAAAATAAGAAACGAGATGATTCAAAGAATTTCAGAGGTTGAAAAAAATCTTAAAATTGAGATTGAGAAAATAAGAGCTGAAAGTAATGAAAGAATAGCCCAATCAGAAAATCAAACGAAATTAGAAATAGAGAAATTAAGAGCTGAGATTGAAATTAAATTACAAATTATGAAAAATTCCTTATTAAAATGGATTATTGGTTTAATTTTAACTCAAACACTTGTTATTGTAATTACAATAATTTTGAAGTAAATATAATTAAAAAACTTTTTGAAATTCTCAAAAAAAGATTTATACTTTAAATAAGCACTAATTTTTTGGACATTTTATAAGCTTCAAAATCAAATTATATTTTAATGTTTTCCAAGAAATTTCAAATTCTTTTGTTTCAGTTGATTTTTTAAATAAGCTTAAAAGTCCTTTTGGTTTTGGAGATATATTTTTTATTGAAATTGGGCTGGAAATGACAACAAAATAATTATTTTTTTCAGTTGGTAAGTACCTTATAGTTGAACTATCTGTAATGAGTTTATAATTTTTAAAATCATATTGTTTTTTAAATTTTTCCATTTCTTGACTACTTAAAATAAATAGCCATGCTTTACCTTCAAGAATTTTAATTGAAATTTCAAGAGTATCAATTTGGTCTATTAAATAAGGTCCAAAGCTATGATATTGAATTTGAATTTTATTTGATTTAAGATAAAAACTATCAATTTTAAATGATTTATTTTCTAAAATTTGATAAACACACCTATTTTTTGGCTTGAAAAGAAAAATAAAAATTATTAATAAAAACAATAAAATTGGGAAAATAATTAAGAATTTATTCAATTTGAAATTTTTTATCTTCTCAAAAGAATACCCACATTTTTTACAAAATCTATCAATTAAATTATTTTCATAACCGCAATTTGGACATATTTTTATATTTTTTATTTTATATCCACAATTTGAGCAAAAGTTAGAATTTTCTTCAATTTCTTTTTGACAATTTGGACATCTTTGAATGTAATTTATATCGGGAGCAAACTTATATTTTTCTATTTCAGAACTTTTTAGTTCCTTTAATAAAACCCTCCCTTCCTTCCACTCTTTTATTCTTTCTAATTCCCTTGGAGAACTATCCCATGTTGAATCAACATCTTTTATCTTACCTTCAACAAAAACAACCCTTACTACACCTCCTTGTGGTCCAAGAAAAATAATTCTACCTGTCCATTTATTTTTTATAGCGTTAATTATTACTTCTTCAAAATTAACATTCATTCCTCAAAAAATAATTTCTTTAAATTTAGAATTCTTTGGTATTCTTCATAAGCTTTATTCTCAATTTCCTCCTCACTTAAATTTATTTCTTGTGATTTGTTATATATTCCTTCAAGAATGTTTTGATAAACAATCTGAAAAAATTCATTAATTTGTTCTTTTAAAATTTTTAGAAATTCTTCAAGCTCTAAATAACCTCTTTCTGAAAGCAATTGTAAATATAGTTTATATATGTAATTATTCATCTTGAAATTTCAAAACTTCCATTACTTTGCTCAACATATAAAACCTTATCAGATGAACCTTCTTCACCACTACAAGCAAAACATTTTATATTTTTACCATAAATTTTAAAATCTCCTAAATCTTTTGAATATATTATTTTTAATGAGCCAGTTGATTTTAATTTTATGTAGCTATCTCTATTTATAATTCTTCCAGAACTATAAAATTCTTTTAAATCAGCATTTGAATTCATAAATGTCCAATTAAAATTTTTATTTGACCTAAATGAACCTTTAATAATTCCATTATCTATTAATGCTTTACCTTCATTCACATTAACATTGAATTCAATCAAACATAATTTGCATTCTATATCCAAGTTTTCAAATGTTCCAGAAATTTTAATTTTAGCAAAATCGCTTTCACATCTATTTAAAACGACTGCGCTATAACCACAAGCAATGTTTCCAACTACTTTTAAAATTATTTTTGAGGTTTGAGGTATTGTAAATTTTGTATTTTCAGTAATTTTATATTTATAATAGTCTTTTGCTTGCTCTTCATAACCATAACTTTTTGCTTCTACTTTAACTTTATTTGAATTCCAACTATTTATTTCAAGCTCTATTTTGCTTTGTTCAATTTTTATGTCAAATGTTTGACTGAAAATTAGATAAATCAAATGGCCAGGGAGGGAATCGAACCCCCGACACAGAGGTTTTCAGCCTCCTGCTCTACCACTGAGCTACCTGGCCTTTTCGGCAAGTTTGAAAATTATAAAGCATAGTTAAAGGAGGGGAAAGCCCCCTCTAAATAATGTTAAATCTTTGGAAAAATCTATAAAATTTTCAGAATTCCTATAAAAATTTTAATTTAAGGGGGGTGAAGTTTTAAGGCGAAGCCTTATATTTAGGGTGGGCAGGAAAAATATAATAAAATAAATAGTTTCAGAATTATTGGACACAGCAATTTTATCTTAAATTTTGCTTTAAAATTTTCATTATGTTTGAAATAAAATTTAGATTAAGAGAGCATCCTTTTTATAGAGCTTGGGAAAATGGCGAAATTACTACTCAAAAACTTTCTGAATATGCTTATGCTTATCTTGATTTCATAGAAAATATACCCTATTATTGGCAAAGAATTTTAAACGAATTTTCAATTTCAGATAATTGGATTATTGATGAGGAAAAAAAACACATCTCACTTTGGAAAAGATGGATAAAAAAGCTTGAAAAACCTGAAAACTACCCAACTTTAAATGATTTAATTTTAAAATTAAATAAAATGAATACTTCTCAATTACTTGGAGCTATTTATTCATTTGAAGTTCAACAACCTGAAATTGCTAAATTTAAAAAAGAATGTCTAATAAAGTTTTACCATTTCAAAGAAAGTGATTTAATTTATTTTGATGAGCATATGGAAGAAGAAAAACATATTAATTTTGGAAAATATATATATGAAAACTTTGCTAATAAAAATGACTTCTTTTATGGCTTTGAAAAAGGTCAAGAATTAATTTACAAAAGCCTAGATAGATTTGTTTAAGATGCTTTTTGAGTTTATTGATAAAATAGAAAGTGAAGAACATAAATTATTAAGAGAAAATGTTAAAAAATTTGTAAATAGTAAAATAGCTCCTATTTCATCAAAAATTGATAAAGAAGATTATTTTCCTATGGATGTATTCAAGGAGATGGGTAAAATTGGACTAACAGGAATGCTCATTCCCGAAAAGTACGGGGGAATTGGAGAAGATGTTTTAAATGCAATAATCATATTAGAAGAAATTTCAAAAGAAAGTCCATCATTAGCCTTATCACTATTAGCACATAGTGTCCTATGTGCTTACCCAATTGTTAAATATGGAAATGAAGAGCAAAAAAATTACTATCTTCCAAAATTAGCAAATGCAGAATTTATTGGGGGTCTTGCTTATACTGAACCTAATGCTGGAAGTGATGCTGAAAACATAATAACAAAAGCAGTTTTAAAAGATGATTATTTTTATATTTCAGGTTCAAAAAATTTCATAACGAATGGTTCAATTGCTGATGTTTTAATTGTTTATGCAAGGACGGGAGGACAAGGAAAAGAAGGTATAAGTGCCTTTATTTTTGATACAAAAACGGAAGGATTTCATGTTTCAAAAAAACTTGATAAACTTGGAATGAGAGGTTCTCCAACAGCATTATTATACTTTGATAATGCAAAAGTTCATAAAAGTAAATTACTTGGTGATTTAAATAAAGGATATTATATGGTTGTAAAAGGTTTTGAAATTGAAAGAATTACAATTTCTGCTATTTCAACAGGAATAGCATTAAAATGTCTTGAATGGATTGTAAAATATAGTAAGGAAAGAGTAGCATTTTCAAAACCTATTAGTGAATTTCAATTAATTCAAGAAAAAGTGGCAAGAATTTCAGCAAAGTTAGAAGTTTTAAGAACGTACTTGTATTTATCTGCAAAATTTTACAATCCCGATAAAGATAATAGGGTTCAAGCAAGTACTTTAAAGTACTTATGTGGCAAACTCGGTGTTGAAGCAGGACTTGAAGCAATTCAAGTTCTTGGAGGTTATGGATATACAAAAGATTATCCTGTTGAAAGATTAATGCGGGATGCAAAGTTAAATGATATTGGGGCAGGAACTACTGAAATGATGATATTACAGCTTGCTAAGATGGTTTATAGACATTTCAAGTGAAAGTCTGGTTCCACTCTTCTTCAATTGGTGAATTAAATGCAATAATGCCTTTAATAAAAAAATTTGATAATAAAATCATATCAGTTTTCACAAAATCAGCTTATGAGTATGCTAAAAAGAACTTCTCATATACACCAATTTATAGATATTTTCTTGATAATCCTTTTACATTAAAAAAAATTTTAGAAGAAAAACCTGATATTTTAATAATTGCAGAAACCGAAATTTGGCCAAACTTAATACTAACTTCATATAAAAAAAATATAAAAATTTTTTTAGTTAATGGTAGAATTTCAGATAGGTCCTTTAAGTTTTATAAAGCATTTTTATTTTTCTTTGAAGGAATTTTTAAAAAATTTAATAGAATTTATGCAAGAAGCGAAAATGATAAATTAAAATTTAAGTTATTGAAAGCAAAAGATGTTGTGTTTTTTGGGGATTTAAAAATTGATGCGGTTAGTCATAATATTATTGATATAAGTAGGGAGGAATTAGGTTTTAATGAAAATGATTTTATTATAACATTTGGAAGTGTTAGAGGTAAAGAAATTGAAAAAATTGTTAAAGTTGTTGATTATTTTAAGGACTTTAAATTCGTTATAGCACCTAGACATTTTGAAAACATTGAAAAAATTATTTATGAGTTAAATAAGAGAAATATAAATTGGTCATTAAGAGTTCCATTTAGACCTTCAAGAGTTATTATTTTAAATAGTTTTGGTGAATTGAAGAGTATTTATAGAATTTCAGATATATGTTTTATTGGTGGAACACTTGCAGATTATGGAGGACATAATGTTCTTGAAAGCTTGTACTTTAAGAAACCCACAGTTGTAGGACCTTACTATAAAAACATTAAAAATTATGTTGATTACTTTAAGGATAAAAATGCTATTTTCATTGTCAAAAATGAGGATGAGATGATTGAAATAATTAAAATTATTAAAAATAATCAAAATTTAAAGGATAACATAAATTTGGTTTGTGAGGAGTTTTTTAAAAATCATATTGGTGCTACTGAAAAAATATATAACGATATTCTTAAAAGAACTACTTAGGCTTTAATATCAAAAAATTTCCAAGAGGATCTATTAATTTTTCTTCTTTATAAAATTTAAAAGGAATTTCCATTTCAAAACCTATAAAACCAGTTGAATTAGCAGGTGGGAATCTATTTTTTGCCCATATGTTTATTCCTAAATTCTCATAAAACAATTTTCCAATTTTCAAATCATTATAATAGAAATGAAGATGACCAATTATTGTTTGTGGATGTAAAAATTCTTCTTCATTATTCTCTTTAAGCAAATTTTCAATATCCAAGTAATCAGTTATCATTTCTTTTGGTAATTTTTCAATGTACTTATCACAATATATCTCTATCGTGATGTTTTGAGGATCAATGATATAAATTGCTTCTGAAACTCCATGATCTGCGAAACCTTCAAATTTAAAATTATTATTTATCAGCTTCCTTAAAATGCCTGCTAGATTTTTTCTACTTGGAACAAGTAAAGCAAAGTGATATAATCCAATAAAATATATAAAGAAGTTTTTTCCTTCAAGAAAAAGCTTGTAAATACCTTTTTCTTCAACTTCATAAGAAAAACCAAGTATTTTATAAAATTTAAGAACATTCTCAATGTCATTTACCTTAAAAAATAAACTTTTAAATATATTTTTCATAACTTAATAAACTTTTTTACTTTCACAAGAATGAACAATTGAAGGAATAAAACAGGTGAAAAACCATTACTGAATGCCAATTTCCATGAAGTGAATCACAAATATTCATTTCCTCAAATCCACCAAAATCTTTCTCAGTTTTACATTCCCAGCTAATTTTTAAATTTCTATATATCTTTGAACCTTTATCTTCAAGCAATATATTTTCAAATTCAGGGTC
>CBFGJN010000048.1:0-14321 GCA_965649115.1 Caldifarciminota bacterium
CCCATATTTCGGCTTTGGGGGGCGAAGCCCCCCTAATAATCCCCCCAATAAATCAACAATTTCCTTAAAAATTTTATAAATTATTGATTATCAATCGCTTAACAATAATTATTGGACAAAGCAATTTGCTTTGCCAAATTGTGCTTTCTATCCTTTAAAATTTCATATATGACTGAACTAAAAAATGAAATTATAGAATTGAAGAAAAAATTAAATGCTATTATATTGGCTCACAATTATCAAATTCCTGATGTTCAAGATATTGCTGATTTTGTTGGAGATAGCTTGGAACTTTCAAGGAAAGCAAGTGAGACAAAAGCAGATATAATTGTTTTTTGTGGTGTTATGTTTATGGCTGAAACTGCTAAGATATTAAATCCAAATAAAAAAGTTTTAATACCTGATTTAAATGCTGGCTGTTCATTAGCAGAATCAATAAACTTAGAACAATTAAGAGAATGGAAGAAGCAACATCCCAATGCTGTTGTAGTTTGTTATATAAATACAAGTGCTGATGTAAAAACTGAATGTGATTATTGCTGTACCTCTTCAAATGCTATAAAAGTTATTCAATCAATACCAGAAGATAAAGAAATTTTATTCTTACCTGATATGTACCTTGGAATGTGGATAAAAAAACAAACAAAAAGAAAAAATATATTTATTTGGCCTGGTGAATGTCATGTTCATGCAGGTTTCAAATATGAAAATTTAGTTCAAAAAATGAAAGAATATCCTGATGCTGAAGTAATGCTTCATCCTGAGTGTGGATGTACTACGCAATGCTTATATCATTCTAATGGAAACCTGAAAGTTCTTTCAACAAGTGGAATGATTAGAAATGCCAGAGAAAGTCCATATAAAAAATTTATTGTTGTTACAGAAACGGGAATTTTATATCCTTTAAAAAAAGCTAATCCTGATAAAGAATTTATTCCTGCTGATGAAAACGCTATATGTAAATATATGAAGATGATTACGCTTGAAAAGGTTTATGAATCACTTAAAAATTTAAAATATGAAGTAGTTTTAAGTGAAGAAATAATAGAAAAAGCATATGTACCAATCAAAAGAATGCTTGAAATTGTATAAACTATGGAAGTTTCGTTAAAAGATAAAATTAAAACATTTTTTAAATTAGTAAGAAATAAAAATCAAAATGAAAATTTAAATGAAATTATAAAAAGGCTTGTAGATGCTACTCAAAAAAATTTATTAAAAGTATTAAAACCTAAATTGGAAGTTGTTTCTTTAAAGGAGAATATGCTGTTATCAGATGCACTTGAAATTATTAAGAAATATAATTATACGAAATATCCCGTTTTAGGTGAAGATGGTGAATTCATAGGGATATTTTATTTAAGAGACCTTTTAAAAAATTTAGAAAAAATTAATGAACTAACTGTTAGAAAACTAACAAAGCCTGCCATTTCAATCCCATACAATTACAATATATTACAAGCATTAGAATTTTTAAGAAAAAAAAGAGTTTCTATGGCTTTTGTAATAGATGAAAATGGCATAATTATAGGAATAATAACAATTGAAGATCTTGTTGAAGAGATAGTAGGAGATATTAAGGGAGAATATGAAGTTTTAGATATTATTAAAATTTCAGATAATGAATATAAAATATCAGGAAGTTTATCTTTTGATGAATTTTTAAATTTCATTAAAGAAAATTTTGATGTAGAATTGGAGATTGAAAGTGATGTTAGTACAGTTGCCGGTTTTGTAATGAATAAGTTAAATAAAATGCCAACAATCGGCGATAAAATAACAATTAAAGACTTTATTATTGAAGTTATTGAGACTGATGGATATAGAATAAAGTTTTTGAAAATAAGAAAAAAATGATAAGTTTTTTAGTTGTTTTTATTCTTTCAGTAATTTTTACGCTTATAACTATTAGAATTTCCAAAAAATTTAAAATTTATGATTATCCAAATAGTAGAAAAATTCATAAAGAACCAATACCAAGAATTGGAGGTATTGGATTTTTAATATCAATTTTTATTTCTGCTATTTTCTTAACAGATATATTTGAAAAATTCACTTTATTTACAATTGCTATGTTAATTATAATTTTTGAAGGTTTATTAGATGATTTAATAAATTTACATTTTTCACAGAAATTTATTTTTGAATTCTTTTCTGCAAGCTTTATATTTTTATCAGGTTTTGGTGTTAAAACAATTGGTTTTGATTTTCTATTACATCCTGCAATTTCTTTTGTTATAACGATAATTGGATTTGTTGGAGTTATAAATGCTTTTAATATGATTGATGGGCTTGATGGACTTTTAACAATTTTAAGTATAATTATATTTTTAACATTTTCTTATTTTTTCTATATCTCAAATAATTTTGAATTATTAAAGTTTTCTCTATGTATTGTTTTTTCACTTGTTGGTTTTTTAATTTTTAATTTCCCAAATGCTAAAACATTTATGGGAGATGTTGGTGCTTTGAGTCTTGGATTTTTATCTGCTTCATTTTCAGTATTTTTAACTCAATCTCAACATTCAATAGTTCCACCAATAATTCCTGTTATTATTCTTTCAATACCTATCTTTGATACGATTTGGACAATAATTAGAAGAATTTTAAATAAGTATCCTATTTTTTATTCTGACAAAAGGCATCTTCATCACATTTTATATAGTAAATTTGGAAAAATGAAAACAATTATTATTATCAGTAGCTTACAATTGTTTTTTAGTCTAATTTCAATTTTATTTTATAAATTAAATGAAATTTACTTATGGATAATAGCATTATTCTGTTTTATAATTTTGGGGGTTCTTGGATATGAAAAGGGTTATTATATATGGTTTTGGAGAGGCAGGTCGGCAAGTAGCAGATGATATATTAAGAAAAAATTTATATGAAATTGTTGGATTTTTAGATGATGATAAAAACAAATTTAATAGCGTATATAAAAATTTAAAAGTATTGGGAGATATAAATATTTTAGAAAATCTAAAAGAAAAAATTGATATTTTAATTATTGCTATGCCTTCTGCAAGTATTGAGAGAATAAGAGAAATTGAAAAAATAGCTTTTAAAATTGGTATAAAAGATATTAGAATTATTCCGAAATTCTATGTAAGAGAAGAAAAGGTTTATTTGAGGCATGTTGTTGAAGTTGATATTTTTGAAATTTTTAAGAAGAGGGATGTTGAAATTAATTATGAAAGCTTAAAGAATTTTTACAAAGGTAAGAGCATATTAATAACGGGTTGTGCAGGTTCTATTGGTTCAAATTTATTAAGAGAAATTTTGAACTTTGATATTAAAAAAATTGTAGGGTTTGATATTGATGAGACAAGATTATATGAATTAGAAAATGATATAAACGATAATAGATTTGAGATATTTTTAGGTGATATTACAGATGATTATTGTTTAAATGAAGTTTTTAAAGAAAGTTTTGATATTGTTTTTCATACAGCAGCTTATAAGCATGTTCCAATACTTGAAAAGTTTCCATATATGGCAAATAAAGTTAATGTTATTGGAACTAAGAAACTTGTCAATTATTCAAAATTAAAAGGAATAGAAAAATTTATATTTATTTCAACTGATAAGGCAGTAGAACCAATTAGTGTTATGGGAAGAACAAAAAAAATAGCAGAAGAATATGTTGTTAATAATGGTTATACTTCTATAAGATTTGGAAATGTTATAAATTCAAGAGGAAGTTTAATTCCAACAATTTTAAAACAAATTCAAAGGGGTTATGTAAAAATTACAGATGCCAATGCAAAAAGATATTTTATAACACCAAAAGAAGCAATACTTTTAACTTTAAATTCTGCTATTATTTCAAGAGGCGGAGATATTCTTATATTTGATATGGGAGAAGCAATTTCTATTAAAAATTTAATTGAAGAAATTGTAAGAACACTTGGTTATGAACCTTATAAGGATATAAAGTTTATTTTTACAGGTTTAAGAGAGGGTGAAAAATTAGAAGAAAAGCTTATAAATGATGATGAAATTATTGAAAGAACAGAAAATCCTTATATTTTTCGTGTTTTAAAAAATAAAAATTAAAAAGGCTTATTTTCTTTGTTTTGTGCAATGTTTTTAAGCCAAAGGCTTGTTTTCAGGGTGGGTGGGAGAAATATAATAAAATAAATACTTTCGGAATTACTAGACAAAGCGTATTTTCTTTGTAGAAATCATTTATTTTGTGAGGGGATTTGATAGGGAGTGAAGCCTCAATTTTAGGGTAGGCAGGCAAAATATAGAAATAATTATACTTTTAGAATATGGCGGGTGAGAGATTCTAAATCGCCAAATTGTTGCATTAAATTGTTCATTATCAATTGATTTGTCTAGTAAATGATGTTAAGTCATTGGTAATCAATAATTTACAAAAATGGGAATTTTCAAACCGTAGATTTGGGTCGGATGGGAGAAACATAGAAATAATTATATTTCCAGAATTATTGGACACAGCAATTTATAGAATAGTTTAGTAAAAGGCTTAATTATTCCAAAATTTTTAAATTAAAGCATATTATAGAAATCTGTTTAAAACCATTAATTTATTAAGGGGGTAAAACTACACATAGCCGAAATTCATTTTAAAATTTTAAGAACGAAGGTTCTTGGTTCATCAGTTTGATATACAATTTGAAACTTATCTTTATATTTCAAAATTGCAGGTAATAAGTACCTTTGAGTTGTTCCTGTCCAAAAGAAATTATCAAGAATAATATAATCACAATCTTTTATGCTTGAATATACACTATCGGTGTTGTAAGAAAATTTATAGACTTTACCCTTGTTTCCTGCTATTAAATAAACAAATTCAGGTTTTCTTGAAACGATAATTTTGTCTTTTGGAATATTGTTTTTAATGTAATTGATAGCTTCAAAGAATTTCTGCCAGTCGGGAGAGTACAAACTATATGGATTTTCATTATATAACAACCATTCATTAAAATTCTGTGGAATTTTTTGAATAAGTGAAGAAAAATTGAAAGCAAAAATGAAAAAGCAAATTAACTTAAAGATATTTCTATTAAGATAATTTAATGAATTTAATGAGAAGTACAGAATGAATGGTAAAATAGGTAAAATAAATCTATCAGATGTCCAAACTTCTGGCCAAGAAAATGCAACTATTAAATAAAGGATTAAGTAGATTTTTACAATTGATAAATTTTTTTCTTTTAAAAATCCAATTAAAAGTCCAATTAAAATTAAAATTCCAATTATATTTAGTAAAAATTCACTTTCTAAATTTATTATAGATTTTGGAATAATAAATAGGAAATAACTTAAAAAGTTATTTAAAATTCTAGATAAAAAGTCAAAAATGGAAATATAACCCATTTCAGGATTATAAGCATTTTTATAGAAGAACTCTTGAATGTAAGTTGTTTCATTTGGATTCTTGTGAATAATTGTCCAAATTTGCCAGGAAATTACAAAAATTGATGAAATAACCAGACTTAAAATGGATATTTTAAATTTTCTTTTTAGAATTAAGTCTAAAATTATTGAAAAAATTATTGAAATTCCAGCATTCCTTATAAGAAATGTGAAACCTGCTAATAAAGATGAAAGAAAGAAATTTTGATTTGTATAAAAAATTATTGACAATAAGGAAAATAGCAAATAAGACGATTCTGAAAGTAGTTTTGAACTATAATCAATTAGTAAAGGACATACTGATAATGCTAAAAGAAAATAGAAATTCCTGAAAATTATTGTTAATAGAAAGAAAGATAGAATTGAAGAGATTAGGGGAACAATTTTTAAGTAAATTTCATTAGGTCCAAAAAATTTATAAAATATAGCTAAAATTAAGGGGAAACCGGGTGGAAAATGTGTATGGTAAGGACTATTAGGTAAATGTAAGCTCAAATAATTATGATATTCAACTATTGATTTTGAAAGTATAATATAAACTACATTATCTCCTCCTGTTCCCATTTTAACATCAAAAAGCAAAATACAAAGAATTGTAAAAATGATTAAAGGTAAGTATATCAAACATTTAAATTTTAAAGTTCTTTTGTGCTTATTTATTTTTCTTTATTAACCTTGATTAAGCCTTTGGCTTATAAAAGCCCATATTAAAGCTTTCTATTACTCATTATTCCTATTGCCATTATGAGTGATGTTAAAATTATAACTTGGACAATTACTGATTTATTTACAATATCTGTTTGACTTTCAGGAGGAATTGATAAATATAAAAGAATCGTAATAAGACCCCTTGGTGCTATAAATAATAATGGTTTATAATCAATAGAAAATAGTTTAAGTTGAATAGCCCTGATAATATATATAATAATAACAATAGAAATTGAAATAAAAGAAAAATTAAGAAGTTCTGATGTGCTAATCATATATCCAAAAAGTATAAAAAATAAAGATTTAGCTAAAAATGTAAATTCAGAGACCAAATCTTTAAACTTAATAATTTCCTCTTCCAATTTTTCAGAAATAAGCTTATTAATAAAGTGAAATTGCCTGATAATATATGAATTTTCCATAAGTAAGCCAAATATTAAAATAAGAATAAGCGATGGTAAGTGAAAGAACTTGGAAATAGCATATATTAAAACTATAATTAAAATAATGGGTACATACTTTATATGACCTTCTATATTTGCTAATAGAAGTGAAAGAAAAATAGTAAAAATTAAAGCGATAATTATCATAGTAAGAATTTCAAAGCCAAAAATTATAGTTCCAAGAAAATCCCTAATTTTATAAACAACAATAAAGTTAAAAAACAGTATTCCTAAAATGTCAGAAAAACTACTTTCATATATTACAAATTCTCTATAATAAGGTGATAAACCTTTTGAACTAGGTATAGCAATAGAACTACTTATTACACTTAAAGGAATTACATTTATCAAACTTTTTTTCAAGTGAAAATCCAAAAAATTTATGTATTAAATAGGCAGTAATAATTGAAAAGGTAATGATAGAAATAAAAGAACCAAATAATGCTTTACCTATGAGACCTATTTTTGACCTATCTAATTTAAGTTCTAGAGAACCTTCAAGAACAATAAGTATAATTCCTAATGTTCCAAGTATATGTAAAATAATAGAAAAATCAGGAAAATCAATTTTAAAATAATCAATAATAAGCCTTATGATATATCCTAAAAATAAAAGTAGAATAACACTGGGAATTTTTGTTTTGGAAAATGTTAAATCAAATATATAAGCAATAAGAAGTAAAAATAAGAAGTAAAATAGTAATAACTATTAGAACTATGTTTTCCATTTTGAAAATTTTAAAGTAAATTTTTAAAATCAACTTATGGGCAAATTTGGGCATTTTAAAGTGGGAAAATAGAAAAAAATAAATAATTTCGGAAAGCTTTGTCTAATAAGTAATTTAAGTGTTTATTTTATTGAGGGTTTATTAAGAGGGGGCAAAGCCCCCTTACCGAAAATTGGGTCTTTATAAGGCGAAGCCTTGAATACAGGGTGGGCAGGAAGAATATGAGAAATAAATAATTTTTGAATTATTAGACAAAGTATTTTAAAATTGTTTTTTTCAATAAATAATTTATAAAAACTTCAAAAACTTATTGATTTTATTGGGGATTTTTTGAGAAGGGAATGAAGTTTATAAGGAGCCTTATTTACAGGTTAGTTGGGGAAATAAACCAATTTATAAATTTTTAGCGGATTTCTTAGTCTCGTCGGGGGTTTTAATAGGGGGTATAGCCCCCTGACGAAAAATGGGGATTTTAAAGGTATAGGCTTAAATATAGGGTGGGTGGGAAAATATAAATTCTAAAATTATTAGACAAATCAATTTCTGACTAAAAAAGTAAGTAATTTTTTATTTACTATTGAAAATCATTTGCAAAAAGATTGATTTAAAACTTTGTTATGACTGTTATGACTATTTTCAACTTAAAAAGGAGGTTAAGGGATGAAAACAAAAATCCTTTCAATAATTATCTTTATAGTGGCCTGTTCAAATAGTAAAGTGGAAAAACCTCAAAATGAAAAAACAGAAAATAATGTTGTTAGTGATATAGGAATTGGACCTATCAAGAAAGTTGAAATTTCAGAAAATATAGATATGAAATTGGTTGAAGAAGGTAAAAAGGTTTTTGAATTAAAATGTACTGCTTGTCATAAATTAGAAGAAAGGTACGTAGGACCTGCATTAAAAGGAATTACAAAGAGAAGAAAACCTGAATGGATAATGAATATGATTTTAAACCCTATTGAAATGACTCAAAAAGACCCTATTGCCAAACAATTACTTTCTGAATACCTAACCCAAATGACATATCAAGATATTAAAGAAAATGAAGCAAGGGCAATTTTAGAATATTTCAGATATATTGATAGGGAGGGAAAATAGGTGTGATTTTAAGTCTTGATTTTGTGAGAGGCAGTGAAACAAACCTTAAAAAGGAGGTAAAACATGAAAAGTAAAACAATTTTTATCTTGGGTGTTGGAGCGATAGTGTTTGCCTTAGCACTTTATGGTTGTCCGAAAAAACAAACTTCTAATTTGTCAATTGAAGCATCTGCTAAAAAAGTTTATGTTCCTCCTGGAAAGTATGACGAATTTTATGGATTCTTATCAGGTGGATTTTCAGGTCAGCTTATGGTTTATGGAATTCCAAGCGGTAGATTATTTAAAATTATTCCTGTATTTTCCGTATGGCCAGAAAATGGTTATGGTTTTTCAGAGGAAACAAAGCCACTTTTGATGACATCACATGGGTTTATCCCTTGGGATGATTATCATCATCCAGAACTTTCCCAAACAAATGGTGTTCCCGATGGTAGATGGATATTCGGGAATTCAAATAATACACCAAGAGTGGCAAGAATAGATTTAAGAACATTCACAACAGTAGAAATTATTGAAATTCCAAATAGTGGTGGAAATCACTCATCACCATTTATAACGGAAAATACCGAGTATGTAGTAGCGGGCACAAGATTTTCTGTCCCAATCCCTCAAAAAGATGTTCCAATTTCTTCTTATAAAGAGAACTTTAAAGGTGTTCTATCATTTATAAAAGTTGATCCAAATAGTGGTAGAATGGATTTAGCATTTCAATTATTAGTTCCTGGATTTAATTACGATTTAGCACATTGTGGAAAGGGACCTTCACATGATTGGTGCTTCTTTACCTCCTATAATACAGAGCAAGCTTATACCTTACTTGAAATAAATGCTTCAAAGAATGATAAAGATTTTATTATTGCTGTAAATTGGAAAAAAGCTGAACAATGTGTTGCAGAAGGGAAAGCACAAACATTTAAAACTGAATACTATCACAATTATTATGACGAGAAGAAACATCAAGCATTTTCAGAAATTAAAAAGGAAGTTAAAGTTCTTCTTCCAAAAGATTGTCCAGGTGTTGCTTATTATTTACCTACTCCCAAATCTCCACATGGAGTTGATGTTGATCCGACAGGGGAATATATTGTCGGTGGAGGAAAATTAGCCACTGTTATTCTTGTCCATTCATTCTCAAAGATGCTAAAAGCTATTGAAAATAAAGATTTTATCGGAGAGATTGAAGGAATACCTATAATTAAATATGAAAGCGTTATAGCTGGAGAAGTTCAAAATCCATGCCTTGGTCCATTACATACTGAATTTGATGGTAAAGGATTTGCTTACACATCTTGTTTTGTAAGTTCAGAAGTTGTAAAATGGACACTTCCAAATAATGAAAAGAAATTGGAACCATTTAAAGTTATAGATAGAGTTCCTGCTTATTATTCAGTTGGTCATATTATGATACCTGGTGGGGATTCTAAAAAACCTTGGGGTAAGTACTTGATTATTATGAATAAAATTACAAAAGATAGAGCATTACCAGTTGGGCCAGAGCTTCCTCAAAATGCACAATTAGTTGATATAAGTGGTGATAAAATGGTTATATTGTCAGAGTTTCCAACACTTGGAGAACCACATTATGCACAAGGTATTCCTTCTGAAATTCTAATGAAAAATCAAGTTAAAATTTATCCATTAAATGAAAATCAAAATCCTTATGCTATAAAGAGTGAAAAAGAAGCAAAAGTTGTAAGAACAGGAGCTTATAGAGTAGATGTTTATATGACATCAATAAGAAGCCACTTTACACCTGATAACATTGAAGGTATTCAGGTTGGAGATACAGTTTATTTCCATGTCACGAATTTAGAACAGGATTGGGATATACCTCACGGATTTAGCGTTTATGGTGCTGAAAATGCAGAATTACTAATAATGCCAGGTGAAACGAGAACCTTAAAGTGGATTGCAAAGAAAGAAGGTGTTTATCCATTCTATTGTACAGATTTTTGTTCAGCACTACACCAAGAAATGCAAGGTTATATAAGGGTATCTCCAAGAGGTTCTAATGTTGCTATTAAGTATTCAACAGGTCAATAATTCTAAGCCCCCTTTGGGGGCTTTAAAAAGGAGTTATTAAAATGAAAATAAGAATTCTTTTACTTTTAAGCGCTATATTACCTTTATTTTCTTTTATTTTTCCATTATGGTTCATAAGACTCATAGCTCCACAATATCCAGAAGGTGTCAATCTCTTGATTTACATTAACAAACTTGGAGGTCAAATTGATTTAGTAAATGGGTTGAATCATTATATCGGGATGAAAAAAATTGACCCTAATGCTATTACTGAACTTAAATTCATGCCATATATTGTAATTTTTTTGTCTTTTTTAGGAATTTTAAGTGCTATTATTAAAAATAGAATTTTAATACTTTTTTATTTTTTAGTATTTTCCTTCTTTGCTATTCTTGGTCTTTGGGATTTTTATAAATGGGAGTACGATTACGGACATAATTTAAGTCCAGATGCGCCTATAAAGATAGAACCATTTCAACCACCACTTTTTGGTATTAAGAAGCTGTTAAACTTCACTGTTTATTCGTTTCCTCACATAGGTGGATGGTTAATTATTTTAGCTTGGATTATTCTCTTTTGTATTAATGTTTGTTATGTAAAATTTGAGAAAGCTTATAAGGTAGTATGAAAGATGTTAAAGTTTCTTAAATGGGGTATTTTTTTGCCCCTTGTTTTTTCTTGTATTAGTTATAAACCAATTCCTATTGAAAAGGATAAAGATATGTGTGATTATTGTAAAATGGTTATTAGTGATTTGAAATTTGCTGGCGAGATAATTGATAAAAAAGGTAAGGTTTATAAATTTGATGATTTGAAGTGTTTAAAAAGTTTTTATAAATTAAGAAATGAAGACATTAAAGTTGTTTATTTAGTACCTTATGAAGATGAAAAAAAACTTTTACCATCTGACAAAGTATTTATCTTAAAAAGTGAGAGAATAAAGGGACCTATGGGTGGTAATTACTTAGTTTTTGAAAATGAAAATGATGCTTTTGATATGAGAAAAGTAATTGGTGGGAAAATTATGAAGTTTGAAGAATTTATAAATGAAAAATGATAGTAGTTTGTATGAATTGTGAAATAAGTAGTATAAATAAGGCAATAGAGATATCAAAACCTTATGATACAATTATTGTTAAGAGCGGTGTTTATTATGAAAAAATTGAAATTAAAAAACCACTTATTTTAATCGGTGAAAATTACCCAAAAATTGGTGGTAAAGATGAAAATGAGATAATAAAAGTTTTATCTGATAATGTTAAAATAATTGGATTTGAATTTTTAAATTCTGGATATAGTGAAATATATGAAGTTTCCGCTATTAAAATATATGCTTCTAAAAATTGCTATATAGAAAATAATGTATTGAAAAACAATTATTTTGGAATATACCTTGAAAATGTTAAGAATTGTATAATCAAAAATAATAAAATTATCTCTGAAAAAAGAAAAAGTGAAAGTCTGATGGGAAACGGTATTCATGCTTGGAATTCTGAAAACATAATAATTGAAAACAATTATATTGAGGGTCATAGAGATGGTATATATTTTGAATTTGTTCAAAATAGCATAGTAAGAAATAATATCTCTAAAAATAACATTAGATATGGGCTTCATTTTATGTTTTCAAATGATGATAGTTATATTCAAAATAAGTTTATAAATAATAATTCTGGTGTTGCTGTTATGTATTCAAAGAATATAGTTATGGAAGGGAATGAATTTACTGAAAATTATGGAATTTCAAGTTTTGGTTTATTATTAAAAGAAATTTCTTATAGTAAAGTTGTTTCAAATAAATTTATAAGGAACACAAATGCAATATATATGGAAAATTCAAATTATAATGAATTTAAAGGTAATTTATTTCTTGAAAATAGTTGGGCTATAAGGATTATGTCTAATTGCGAAAATAATAATTTTCAATATAATAAGTTCATTAAGAATTTTTTTGAAGTTTTAACAAATTCCACATCACAATTTAACAATGTTTTTGCTTATAACTATTGGGACAAGTATATAGGTTATGATTTAAATAAAGATGGTGTTGGTGATGAACCTTATAAAATTACTTCAATTTCAACCATAATTTTTGAAAAGTTTAAAATTTCAATAATTTTATTCAATGGGCTTCTTATGAAAATACTTGATTATTTAGAGGGTTTATTGCCATCCTTTACCTATCCAATTTACGATAAATATCCACTGATATGATAATTTTAGAAAATATATCAAAAATTTATTCAAGAAAAATTGTTTTAAATAATATAAGCTATGAATTTAAGGAGAATAGAAAGATTGGTATATTGGGACCAAATGCAAGTGGTAAGACTACCCTTATTAAAATTATATGTGATGTAGTATTTCCTACAAGTGGAAAGGTTATAAAAAAAACAAAAAACATATCATATCTTCCACAATACCCAAATTTCCCTGAAAATTTAAGATGTTCTGAAATTGTAAATATGATAAGAGAAATAAGGAATAAAGAAAGTAAGAATTTGGAACTTTTGGTAGAGATTTTAAATTTTGGTGATAATTTGAATAAGAAAGTTTATGAACTATCAGGTGGTTCTAAGCAAAAGCTTAACATTATTTTAAGTTTAATGTTTGATAGTGATATTTATATATTAGATGAACCATCATTAAGTCTTGATCCAATATCTTCAATTAAATTAAGAGAATATATAAAAAGTTTAAATAAAACTATAATTTTTTCAAGTCATATTATTGATGAATTCGAGGAATTAGCTGATGAAGTTATAGTGCTTATAGAAGGAAATATGGTTTATAGTGGTCCATATATAGGTAAAGAGCATATTCTTTCAATTTTTAAGACATGAGGACATTTTTAATTATTACAAAATATCAACTTTCAAACATATTAAAGAGTAAATGGATTATTTTTATAATGTTATTTTCAATAGTTCTAAGCTTGACACTTTCAAATGTGCTTGATAACTTTGAAAAGTTTATAATTTCAATAAATTCAATATTCTTAATAATTAATCCTTTGATTTCTGCTTTATTTTCGGGAATATATTATTATGATAATTTGAAATTCTATGAACTCCTTATTGGTAATTTTACAAGTAGAAAAGTGATAATAACTTCGGTAGTTTCTACTGTAACTATTTCCATTTCAATATCACTATTACTTCCAATTCTTATTATCTCAATAATTTACTTTGGTTTTAATAATTATTTGTTGAAATTTACTTCGTTTCATTTTTTCCTAATTTTATATTTTAGTTTAATTAGCTTCATTGTAGTCATTTTAAACAATGACAAATTAAAAGGTCTTTCAATCTCTATGATTATTTACTTATTCTTTTCAATTTTTTATGATGCTTTAATTCTTTTCATTTTAGTATTTTTTTCAGATTATCCGATTGAAAACTTAATTTTATATATCTCATCTATAAATCCCATTCTAACAATAAGAATTTATTTCTTGAAGTCATTTGGTTTTATGGAAAATATAGGTTATATATACAAGTTGATTTCAAATTTTCTTATTATTTCAACAATTTTACAAATTTTTATATGTTTGTTGATTTTCATTTTAATAATTTTTTATTTTGAAACGAAAGAATTCTAATAAACTTTTAAGCTAAAATTTAGTAGTAATTGATTATCAGATAATTTATGAGTTTTTAAGGAAAACTTTCCATAGCCGAAAAATGGGAATTTTCAAGCCAAATAATTTTTTCAACTCCTACTTTAAAATTTCAATCTAATGAAAAATTTAATTATTTATGATGGAAATTGTAAATTATGTAAAATTACATCAAAATTTATAGGTTTTCTTTCAAAAGATTTTCAATTTGACCCAAATAATAAAACTGATGAGGTTGTTTATATTGAAAACGATAAAGTTTATAAGGGTTTTTATGCTATAAGGAAAATATCTTTAAAAATTCCTTATCT
>CBFGJN010000049.1:0-14273 GCA_965649115.1 Caldifarciminota bacterium
GTTATAGTAATTTGGCTGATTGAGGGGTTGATATGGGAGGGGATGAGTTAAAATATAGTGGGGGTATCCATAGGGAAGGTAGAGGGGGAATTATTGGACAAGGCAAAAACATATAAAAATAGAGGTTTAAAATTTCAATCTTTATTTTATGAAGTACATTACTGAATTTAATTTTAGAAGAGGTTATATAATTTATCCTACGCTTGTAGTTGTTGTAGGAGTTTTTGATAAAAATTCAAGAGCAAACTTTATGTCTTGTGTTTGGAATACAGCTTTGTCATTTGAACCTCCCCTTTATGGAGTTTCAATATCTCCAAAAAGAGCAACTCATGATTTAATTCTAAATAAAAAAGCATTTTCTGTATGTTTTTATCCATTTGAAAAATCAAAAGATGTTGAATTCTTTGGAACATATAGTTATAGAGATATTAATAAGTCAGAAAATATTAATTTAATTCAAGGTGTGAAAGTTGATGTTCCAATACCTCTTGATGCTTATGCAGTTTTGGAATGTTCTCTATTTGATTATAAAGTTTATGGAGACCATACACTATTTGTAGGTGAAATTGTTGTTATTCATTATGATGAAAATTCAACTTATAATTTATTTGATATGCCTGCTTTGGATTTAAATAAGAAAAAGCCAGTTTTATATCTTGGAAATGGTGTTTATATAACTGTTAATGAAAAAACGATTTTGAATTTAAGAAAATGAAATTTATTAGAGACCCTTTATATGAAGATTTTATTATTATAGAAGATAACTTATTAAAAGTTGTTGAACATTATTCATTTCAAAGGCTTAGAAGAATTTCTCAACTTGGACTTGTAAGCTATATTTATCCTGGTGCTACTCATACAAGATTTTCTCATTCACTTGGTGTTCTATACTTAATGGAAGAAGCTATTAAAAATTTACAAATGAAAGGTTTTAGAATTGATAAAACGCTGGAATTTGCTCTTAAATTCACGGCTCTTGTTCATGATATTGGTCATAGTCCATTTTCACATGCTTTGGAAATGACAATTTTAAATAAGAAGCATGAAGACATAACAAAAATAATTATAGATAAAATTTTAAGAAATGTTGTTGGAAATGAAATATCAGAAATTGCTATTAAAATTATTGATAATTTATTTGAATTAAAGTTTGCTAATGAACTTATTAGCAGTCAATTAGATGTTGATAGACTTGATTATATAAGAAGAGATGCGTTTTTTTGTGGTGTTCATTATGGTTTAATTGATGTTTGGAGAATTTTAAAAACCTTAACAATTACAAATGATAATAGATTAGCAATTGAGGAAAAAGGAAAGCATGCAGTTGAAGGATATTTAGTAGCAAGGTATTTAATGTACTGGTCAGTTTATTTTCATAAAACAAATTTGTCAATTCAAGCTATGTTATATAGTTTATTTAAAAGATTGAAAGATTTATTAGAAGAAGGGTATGAAATTCCATTAATTGATAAAATAAAAGTTCTTTTTGAAAGAGGTCTTGATAGTGATGAGGGACTTAAAGCATTTATTATGCTTGATGATAGCGATATATTTTATTTATTTAAACTATGGTCTGATTGCTCTGATAATGTTCTTTCGGATTTATCAAGAAGAATTTTAAATAGGAAAATTTTTAAAGTTTATGATGAAGACTTAACAATTGATCAAATTGATGAAATTAAAAATAAATTATTAGAAAGTGGATTTGACCCAAAGTACTATCTTATTGAAAAGACTGCTATTGATACTGCATATGAGCCCTATAATGTAGATGGAGATGGAAGTATAAGAGTAATTTTAAAAAATGGAAATATAGTGGAAATTTCGCAATCATTACCAACTGATACCCTAAAAGCATTATCAAGACCAATTAAGAAGAAATTACTATTTGTTCCTTTTTAGATTATTGATTAAGGCTTCTTGAAAGGAAACCATCAGTTTCAAGAATATATTCAAATCCATTAATTGTATCAAAAACTTTAATATCATAGAAATAGAATTTATTTTTAAACTTCCCTGTGCAACTCCTAAAAAATCCAGTTCCATCATTTTTAAATTTGCCATCAATACAAATCCTATTAAAATTTTTGTCAGAAATTCTTATATCAAACAAACTATCATCCCTATTAAAATTTTCTTTTAATTTTAGAATTGAATTTGAATCCAAGTTTAAAATCTCGTTTGACAAAAATAAGAGAAACGTTCTTCTTGGATTTAGTTTTATCATTTGTAACATTTGCTTTATAGTATCATTAGTAAAGTTCCATCCAATTGGAACATTTATTGAAATACCATATTTGTTTTCAATAATTTTTTTCTTTTCATCGTCAATCCCAAAGTAAATTGCTCTTCTATATGCACTTTCAAGGACTCTAAATTTCAATATACTATCTATAAAAAACTTATTTATATAAATTTTAAATTTTAAATCTTCTTCATTTTCTCCAAAAATTCCAATTATAAAATCACCCCTTCTATTTATATTTTCGTTATATCCAACATCATTATTTATGTATTTATAGAATTTAAAAAAATTTTTATCGGATTTTTTCAAAATTAAAATTAGGTTGTTAATCTCACTTAGATTATCTAATTTTTCTAACTTTATGAATTTATAGGAAAGTGTATCAAAACTGCTGATAAAAAAATTATAAATATCAAAACTTGGAGAGTAAATATAAAATTTATTCAAATCTTCAATTTTAAGTTTTATTTCTTCCTTACAAGATAACAGAAACATTAATAATATAAAAATTCTTCTCATTATCTATGAGCCATTTTCCAATCTATAAGCTAGTATTTGAGGTAAATCACTTTCCAAAATTTTCCTTTTTGTTTTTTGAACATCATAATCAACTCTAATAATTTCAAATGTAAAGCTATTTAAATCAAGAACAGCAAAGCTTGCTCGATAATCTCCATCTCTTGGTTGTCCAACACTTCCAGGATTAAGCATATATTGGTAGTTTTCATCTAATTTGTACTTTTCAAATGGATTAGGAATAATATGCTCAATATATGAAAATTTCTTTTTATAAATAGCAGGAATATGTGTATGACCAATTAATGTTATAAAATTGTCAAGGTATTGGAAGTAAATTCTCGCATCATTAACATTTAAAATATATGTCCAATCAAGAGGATATTTGGGACAAGCATGGACAATATAAATATCTTTAAAGTTTTCTTCAAGTTTTAAGGAAGATAAAAAAATTTTATTTTCCTCTTCTAAAACACTTAATGTCCATATCATTGAACTTCTTGCTACTGGTGAAAAATTTTTAATTATGTTTTCATCAATAACTGCATAATCATGATTTCCCATTACGATAATGTCAGCTTCTTTTTTTATAATTTCAACTACTTCATTAGGATTTGGTCCATAATTTATTAAATCTCCAAGACAAATAATTTTATCTATCTTTCTTTTTAAAATTTCTTTAAGAACAATTTCAAGAGCTTCAAGATTTCCATGAATATCCGATAAAATTGCTATTTTCATTCGTTTTCGGGAAGTGGAACTTGCGTCCTAATAAAGAAATCTTTTCTTAAAGGATGTCCTGGAAATTCGTCCCATAATAAAATCCTTTCTAAATTTGGATGATTCTTAAATGTTATCCCAAACATATCATAAACTTCTCTTTCAAGCCAATTTGCACCTTTATAAATTGAGGTGATACTATCCACTTCTTCATTTTCATCCACTTGAATTTTTACCCTAATTCTTTTATTTTCATCTAAGTTTCTTAAATGATAAACAACTTCAAATCTCTTTTCTTTTTTATTTAACCAATCAACAGCAGTTAAATCACAAAGCATCTTAAAATTAAAATCTTCATAAAGAATTCTAATAGCATCTAAAAGATGCTCTCTTTTTACAATAATAACAGGCATATCTATGTTTTCTCTATATTCTAAGATAAAGTCTTTTAATTTTTCCAAGATTTCTTTAAGCATGGCTCGGAAATTTTAAAGCATAAAAAGTTTTTGTAGCTCAAATTATTGATTTTATGGGGGGTTTAACGGGGGGCGAAGTTATAAGCCGAAGGCTTAAATTCAGGGTGGGTGGGAAAAATATAGTAAAATAAATAGTTTTAGAATTACTAGACAAGGCAAATCAAATATGCTTTGTCCAATAAATGATGTTAAGTGATTGATAATCAACAACTTGTAAAAAATTTTCTGAAATTATCGTTTTTATAGGGGGTTTATTAAAGGGGGCGGTAGCCTCCTGGCGAAAAGTTGAGTATTTATAAGGCATAGCCTTATTTTCAGGGCGGGTGGGGAAAATATAGAAAAATATATATTTAATTAAATATACAAAACACCTTTAAAATTATCAATATTAAATTGTGATTTATTATTATCTATCAAAAATTCATAGATTTTTTACAAAGCCTCAAAAACTAAATAAAAAAACTATTGCTATTGGTAATTTTTCCTTTGGAGGTTCAGGGAAAACACCATTTGTAATTTTTCTTTCAAATTATTTAAAACATTACTATAAAATTGTAATTTTAAGTAGGGGCTATAAAAGAAAAGATAAAAATATTCAGATTATAAGAGATAGTAATATTGATGTCAAAATTGTTGGTGAAGAGCCTTATTTGATTCATTTGAAAACAGGTTTAAAAGTTATTGTTTATAAAGATAGACTTTTAGCTTCAAAATTAGCTATTGAATTATATAATCCTCATATTTTAATTTATGATGATGCACTTCAATACTGGAAAATAGATTTTGATTATAAAATTCTATTATTAGATTATAGATATTTAAAAGGTTGGAATGTTTTTCCATTTGGTCTATTTAGAGAACCAATTAGTGAAATTAAGAGAATTGATTTTGTTATAGTTAATTTTAAGTTTGAAGAACCATTTGAAATTTTTGAGTTTATGGGAAAACCTGCAAGTTTTATAACATATAAAATTGTAAATAGACCTGATTTTAAAGATGTTGTTGGATTTTGTGGAATAGCAGATAGCAAAAGTTTTTATAATTTGTTAAAAAAATTTTATAATGTTATCTATTTTAAATCGTTTGAAGACCACCACTATTATAGTGATAAGGAATTAAAATTATTAAGAAGTTTTAAACTTCCAATAATTACTACGCTTAAAGACTATGTAAAAATTCAAAATAAAGAAGGAATATATTATTTGGATATTGAAGTTGAAATGAAAGATTTTAATAGATTTGTTGATTTTTTAGGATTTCCTTTAAGCTTTAAAATTTGAAAATGCGTGTTGCTATATTAAGTGCAGTTAGGACACCCATAGGTAAAATTTTAGGTAATCTTTCAAAATTTAAGGCGGTTGAACTTGGAGCTATTGTTATTAGGGAAGCTATAAAAAGAGCTAATATAGAACCAGAAAATGTTGAACTTGTAATTATGGGACAAGTTTTACAGGGTGGAAACGGACAAAATCCAGCAAGACAATCAGCAATTTTAGGTGGTATTAAGAGTAATATTCCTGCCTTTACAATAAATATGGTTTGTGGTTCTGGTTTAAAAGCAATAATGTTAGGAGCACAGGCTATAAAGTCAGGTGATGCGGATATTGTGGTTGCAGGTGGTATGGAAAGTATGACAAATACTCCTCATGCTATTTATTTAAGAAATGGTATTAAATATGGAAATGTTGAAATGATTGATTTGATGATATATGATGGATTATCTTGTCAGTTTAATAATAATGTTCATATGGGTCATTTAGCGGAATACACTGCTGAAAAAGCTAATATAACAAGAGAAGAGATGGACCAATTAGCTTATGAAAGTCATATAAAAGCTATAAGAGCAATTGATAGTGGTTATTTTAAAGATGAAATTGTTCCTATTGAGATAGATGGAAAAATTATTGAAATAGATGAAACACCCAGAAGAGATACAAGTTTAGAAAAATTATTAAGCTTAAAACCTGTTTTTAAGAAAGATGGAAAGGTAACAGCAGGAAATGCACCACCTTTAAGTGATGGAGCAAGTGCTGTTGTTTTAATATCTGAAAGAAAACTTAAAGAATTAAATTTAAAACCATTAGCTTGGATTTTAGATTATACAGAATTCTTTACAGAACCAAAAGATCTATTTTTTGCACCAATTGGAGCATTTAGAAAACTTATGAATAAATTAAATATAAAAGATATAAATGAATTTGATTTAATTGAATTAAATGAAGCATTTGCCAGTCAAGTTCTTGCAGATTATAAAGAATTGAGATGGGATTGGAATAAATTTAATGTTAATGGAGGTGCTATTGCGCTTGGTCATCCTATTGGTGCAAGTGGTGCAAGAATCCTTACGACACTAATTTATTCTTTAAGAAGGCTAAATAAAAGGCTTGGAATTGCAGGGCTTTGTCTTGGGGGTGGTGGAAGTGTTGCTATGGCTATTAGCACAGACGATTGAAGACTATCAAAAACAGCTTGAACAAATAAATCAATTAATTTCTGAAAATCAAAAAAAATTAGATGAACTTCAAAACCAAGAAAAGAATTTATTATTAGAAATTTCATTAATAAATACAAAAATTCAATTATATGAAGAAAAATTAGACATTTTGAATGAGCAAATTTATAAATTAAATAAGGAAATTGAGCTTTTGAATAAAAGGAAAGATGCTTTAAATCAAGAAATTAAAGAAACTAAAAGAAAACTAAATAAAACAGCAAAACTTCTATATAAAATTCCGAAACGAAGTATGTGGGAATTAATTTTAGGAACGGGTTCATTTTACGAATCTTATAGAGTACAGGTTAGTTTAATGTCAGTTTTAAGATATTATAAATTAACTGCTGACAATTTGAAAGAAAAAGAAAGAAATTTAGAATATGTTAAACTTGAAATTGATAAAAATTTAAAATTGTTAGAGAAGAGTAGAGATGAGCAAAGAATAGCTTTAAGTGAATTGAATAATTTAAAAAATCAAAAGCAGATTTATCTTAATAAAATAAGACTTAATAAATCAGAAAAAATCGCATATTTAAATGAGCTTCAAAAGTCAAAGCAAAAACTTGAAAAGTTAATAAATGAACTTTCTAAAAAGAAGGTTGAAAAGAAATCTGGTTCTATTTCACTTATTATTCCTGTAAATGGTAAAATTGTGAATGACTTTGGTTATGTTTATGATAATGTTTATGGAACGAGAATAAAAAATAATGGTATTGATATAAAAGCACCTAAAAATAGTCCTGTTAGGGCAGCAGAAAGTGGGGAAGTTGTTTATGTTGGATTTATTGAGGGTTATGGAAATATAATAATTATTGAACATTCGGGATTTTGGACAATATATAGTCAAATTATTGGAATAAGTGTTAAGAAGGGTGATAAGGTTATAAAAGGACAACAAATTGCAAAAGTTGGTGATGAGTTATTTCACTTTGAATTAAGGTTAGGTAAGGAAGCAGTTGATCCAAAACCTTACTTTACATCACAATTTTAGTTTATTTTCTATCTATGGATATTTTTCCCGCACCAATTAAAGCGATTGTTAAATAAATTATTAAAAATAAAATTGGTTTTTCTGCTTCTAAAATTGATTGTTTTAAAATGAAAATATGGAAAGATGAAGCAAATATGAAATTAATTGCAATAACGATAGCGGAAATTCTTGTAAGGAAACCGATCATTACAAATATAGCAAATAATGTTTCAGCACTTATTGAAGCCCAAGTAAAAATTTCTGGAAATGGAAGACCAATTTTCTTAACTAAGAAGTAATGTGGTTTTTGGAGCTTAGGAATTCCATGAAATATAAGCAGAAGCAAACTTGGAAAAACCCTCAAAATAAAAATTCCAATATCCCTCATCCTGAAAATTTTAAAGCTTTAAAATTTATAATATGAAAATTCTTCCAATAGAATTAGCAAAAGCTATTTTAAATCGTGAAACAGGTTTATTTATTTTTGAAAATTTGAAGAATGAATCAATAAGAGTTTTTTTGATAAATGGTGAAATTGTAAAAATTGACAGTTTATATGGAGAAGGAGAAAGTGAGATAGCAAGATTATTTTTGTGGGGTGAGGGTTATGTAATTAAAAGACCAATTCCAAAAGAATATGAGAATTTTATTCCTAATAAAAAATATAATCCGAATGGTTTTTTAAAAATTTTAATTGAAAGCATTAAGAAAGAAATTAAATTGAAAGAATTTGAAATATCAACAAATCAAATAATTTTTTATGGCTTTTTAAGTTTTTTAAACAACAATGCTCCATTTTTAGTATATAATAAGGATGAATGGATTGGATTTTCAAAAATTGTTGAAAGTCTCTCAAAAAGTATAAAAAATTCAACAGTTTTAATTTCAAATAAGTACTTGCTGTTCTTCTCAAATGATGTTGATTTTATATTTTCAGAAAATGGTTATATTGATTTTAATAAAGTTGATGAAGAAAATATATTTGAACCATTTGATTATAAAGTTTTTGTTTTTGGTCCAGAAGAATATAAAAAGCTTATAATTCCATTTGAAAGAGAACCTTCATATAAAGGCTTATTTGAAAATTTAAAAATGGATGATTACACTATTGGTTTTTTCTTTAAGAACGATGAAGTTGATATTTTTATTAAAGACTTAAAAGAAGAATTCAAAAACTATCCTAATTGTATATTATGGAAGTAGAGGCAAAATTCTTAATTGATAATCCAGATAAATTAGAAAGCTTCTTAAATAATTTTGTAAAACCTATTGAACTTGAAATTGATGACATTTATTTTGATAATAATCAATTAAATCTCTTAAAAAAGTACAATTGTGCTTTTAGAATTAGAAAAGAAAATGAAAAATTTTACTTTACAATAAAAAGGAAACTTCAAGATGATAGTAATTTATTTAAAAGAATTGAAATTGAAAAAGAAATACCAAAAGATATTTATGAAAAGCTTAAAAGAAGTGAATTTTATTTTTATTTTGATGACATTGAATTAAAAATTTTTCCAATAATTGAAATTCTTTCAAAAAGAAAATTATATCTAATTGAAAATTTAAAAGTTTCAATTGATAAGGTTATTTTTAATGATAGAACAACTATGAATTTTTTAGAAATAGAAGGAAATGAAAATGAGATATTAGAGTTTACCAACAATATAACAAAACATTTTAATTTGATTGAATGGAAAATTTCAAAACTTGAAACAGCTTTAAAATTTTGGGACTTATAGAAGGGGCGAATTTGAATTCTCTATAATCTTTTAACCTTCTGTGGGTTTAAACCCACAGAGGCGGTCCGCCCCTTCTACATTAAATGAATGATAAAAATTGGGCTTTTTCAAAGGATGACTTATTGGAATTAAAATCATTATATGATAAAAAAATTGAAGAAGTAAAGGAATTTAGAACTTATTCCAAACCTCAAAAAAAGTTACTTTCAGATTATCAGAAAATTTGTCAAATTTTGAAATTTTTAGATGAACTCAAAGAAGAGGAATTTTTAAATAAATTGAATAAAGGAGAATTTAAATTTCAAATTGGAAGAGTTGGATATTTTACGAGTAAGTACTTTTTAAAATCAAGGGTAGTTTTGAATTTAATTAGATTAAATAATAATCAGATAGATAAAAAATACATTGAAACTCAAATAGCCTTGAAACTAATTGCCAACAAGCTAATGAAAAATAAAATCGTTGAAAAGCCAAAAACAAGAAAGTCCGTTATTAGAAACTTAATTGAATTTTTGAGAAAAAACATAAATGAATCCGAGAATTTTTATCTAATAAGGGCTGATTTCAAAAGTTATACTTTAAATATAAGGAGAAATAAGGTTATAGAAATTTTAAGAAACAAGGATGTTCCTGATTTTATAATTAAAATGATTAAAGAATTTATAAATTATCCTTCAATTGAATCAAAAATTTTTAAAAACTATCCATTAGCTAAATTCTTTAATGAAATTGGCTATCTTAGTGATTATTCTTTGGATGGGGATTATAAATGTATTTTAGGTTATGAAGGTATTTTATCAGGGACACCTTTAAGTAATGTTTTGGGCATGTTATACTTACAAGATTTTGATAATTTTATTAGTGAAAAGATAGTTTCAAACGGATTTTATGAAAGGTACTTTGATGATTTAATTATAATATCTTCGCCCAATCCAAAGGAAATTAAAAAACAAATAAACGATTATCTTTCAAATCTATATCAAATAAATAAAAAAGATATTGCAAGGATTTTTGATATTGGAGAAAATGGAAATTTAGGAAGAGTTCTTGAAAAAGGATTTGAATTCTTGGGATATAAGTTTCAGAAAGAAAATAATAGAATTAAAATTTCAATTAGATATAAAACCTTAAAGAAGTTTGCTTATAAGTTCATTTACGAACATAGAGTTATAGAAGGAAAGTACATTGAATGTCTGGTGGCTAAAAATTATTACTTGTTCTCTTGGTTAAATAGTTTTATTTTTATTAATGACCATAAACTTCTTGAAGAAATTTACAAAAAAATAATTCTTCCTAATATTTATTCAACATTAAAAAACTACTTAAAATTCCAAAGGAAAGATACAAGCGAAGATCATTTAAAAGGATATTTTAAAGAAATAAAAAAATTTTATAAACCTGCTTCAATTTTAAGAATTTTGAGAAAAGGAAATAAACAAAAAATTATTGAAAAATTAAAAAATCTAAAAGTTCTAATTGAAGAAATAATTGGGTGAAATTTAGAGTAAGAGTTTTGACTTTAAAAAATCCTATATTTTTAATAGAAACAGCATTTTGGAATTTATTTTTTGAAGTCATTTAACACCATTTACTAAACATAGCAGATTTTCGTTGCTTTAAAATTTTAGAACAAATGGATTATGCTTAATGAAGCTGATACAAGGGCAAAATTGATAGATGATAAATTAAGGGAAGCTCGTTGGACAGAAAATTTAATATCGCGTGAACTGACTATAATGGAAGGTAAAATAATTGATGAATATGGAAATAGAGGGAAAGTATTAAGACCTGATTATATTCTATTTTTAGAGAACTATTTTCCAATAGCTGTTGTAGAAGCAAAAGCAGAATCAGAAGACCATAGATCTGGGATACAACGGGCAAAAAAATATGCAGAAATTCTTCAAGTACCATTTGCTTATTCAACAAATGGACACAAAATTGAGGAATACGATTTTATAAATAAAAAACAAACAACTCTTGATAGATTTCCATCACCTGCTGAATTATGGGAAAGGTATTCTCTTTGGAAATTTGGAAGAGTTTTACCATTTGATAAGAACAAAAACCCGCTTCTTTATCCTTATAATATCTTTACGAATAAAAAGCCAAGGTATTATCAAATTGCTGCAGTAAGAAATGTAATTGAAGCATTTTTGAAAGGGCAAAAGCGTATACTACTAACTATGGCTACTGGCACGGGTAAGACGGAAGTTGCTTTTTGGGTAGTGTGGAAGTTATACAACACGGGTAAGATAAGGAGGGTGCTTTATGTTGCGGATAGAATTATGTTGAGAGATCAAGCTTATAATCGTTTTCAAGCTTTTGAGAGTAGTAGAGAAATAATTAAGGAAGGAAATGCTCCAAAAATAAGAGATATTTATTTTGCAACATATCAAAGTCTTTACTCTGAAAGAAATGGAAAAAGGCTTTATCAGGAATATGAGGAGAATTTCTTTGATATGATTATTATTGACGAGTGTCATAGGTCAGGTTATGGAAGGTGGAAGGAAATTCTTGATTATTTTAAAAATGCTGTTCATTTCGGTATGACCGCAACACCCAAGAGAGATGATAACATAGACACATATGCTTATTTCGGCAAGCCCGTATATGTTTATAGTTTAGGGCAGGGCATAGAGGATGGATTTTTAGCCCCTTATAAGATCCACAAAATCTTTACAAACATAGACAAAAATGGTGGTATTTCTCTTAAAGATTTAGCAAGTGAAGGAGCGGCGATTGAGGTTCCACAAGGTTTAGAGGTAAAGGATTTTTATTCATTGGGAGATTTTGAAAAGGAAATTATACTACCTGATAGAACTGAAATGATGGTCAAAAAGTTAGCCGAGATATTAAGAATTTACGGACCTACTGAAAAAACGATAGTCTTTTGTGTAACAAAAGAACATGCTTTGGATGTTGTTAAGATATTACAAAATGAACTTGGTAGAGATATTGCTTCCTTAGGAATAAATGCTGATGAATTCGTTGTTAGGGTTGTTGATGAGGAACCAAATGCAATAGAACTTGCCCGAAAAATGGCTGATCCTGAAAGTCGAACGCCAATAATAGCGGTTACAGTTGATCTTTTAAGTACAGGTATTGATATTCCGCCTGTAAAGAACATAGTTATAATGAGACCCATTTCTTCCGAGGTTTTGTTTAAGCAAATTATTGGCAGGGGAAGTAGAATAAGCGAAAGTGTTGGTAAGTTCTTTTTTAGAATAATAGATTTTGTAAATGCTACTAGGCTTTTAGACCCATGGGATATTCCACCACAAGAGTATATCCCCGATACCCCAGAAGGTCCGTTTGATCATTTTATAAGGGGTAAGGTTGTAGATGAAGAGGATGGGACTCCAATCGCGAACGCGAGGATAACCGCAAAATTTGGGGTAAATATGGTTAAACCGGCAAGGACGGATGAAAATGGTGAATTTCTCATGGATGGTTGTCCTCGTTCATCTGTAAAGATCAGGGTTGAGGCTGGGGATTATAAAATGAGAGAGGTAAGCGTAAATCCAACCCCTTCAAAGGATAATGTTTCCGTAGTTATCGAACTAAAAAGGAAAAAACCAAAAGAAGGAAAGATAAGGGTTATGGGAATAGATGTTTATATAGAGGAAGAATTGTATGTTGAGGTGGAAGGGGTAAAGTTAAACAGTGCCCAATATATTCAATATGCTAAGGAAAATTTTAGAAAAAAGGTTATAACCTTGGAGGATTTGAGGAAAATTTGGATAAATGCGGCGAGTAGGAAAAGGTTTTTGGAGGAATTGAGGAAAAAGAGTATAAATCCAGAATTGATAGGGCAGATTATTAAAAGACCAGATGCGGATGCTTTTGATGTTATAGCCCATGTGGCCTTTGACGTCCCAATTTTGAGTAGGGATGATAGGGCAGTTGCATTGTTAAACAAAAAATATAATTTTATAAATTCCTTTAATGAAACTGCTAGGAATGTTTTGCTTAATCTTATAGAAAAGTATAAACTTGGTGGTGTTGATGAAATTTCAGTTGATGCTCTCAAAACACCAGATATTAATAGAAGTGTTGGCGGTTTAAAACAAATAATTAATTCTTTCGGAGGAAAGGAAAATCTTATAAAAACACTTGAAGAATTGATAAAAAGCCTTTACGATTTAGAGTAGTGATTTTAAAATGGATAGACAGACTTTAAAATCAAAATTTAAGCAAGCTTGCGATTTGTTAAGGAATGAAATTGCGTCTATAAACTACATTGTTCAGCTATCTTGGATGCTTTTTCTGAAATTATATGATGATTTAGAGGATGAAAAGGAGATAGAAGCTGAATTAAAGGGTAATACATATCAAAGGAACATTCCTTCGCCATATCGCTGGAAGGATTGGGTTCATAGGGATTGGAGAAGTGAAGAACTTATAAACTTTGTAAATAATGATTTATTTCCTTTCCTTTCAAGTTTAAATGGAAATGATGAAAAAGCGTTAATATCCAAAATTTTTAGTGGAAGAGAGATTCAAAACTTTTTAAAAGATGGATATAAGTTAAGGGAAGTTGCATTCCTGCTTGATGAGTTAAAATTTACAAGTCAGGAAGATATTTATCTTATTTCTACACTATACGAGGAGCTTTTACCTGAAATAGGTGAAATGGGTAAGTATGCGGGTGAGTATTACACACCAAGGCCTATTATAAGGCTAATGGTAAAAATCGTTAATCCAAAACTTGGCGAAAAGATATTAGACCCTTTTTTGGGTTCTGCGGGATTTCTTATTGAGAGTTATAGACATATTACAGAAGATAAAATTTTTACAACAAAAGACAAAGAGCTCTTAGATAATATGTTTTATGGTCAAGAAAAAAAGGATATTCCTTATCTCATAGGAGTAATGAATATTCTTTTGCATAATGTTCCCACAACCCACATTTATAAGGTTGATACATTTGCGGAAGATATTATGAATGTTTCTGAGAGAAATAAGTTTGATATAATCCTTACAAATCCGCCTTTTGGTGGTAAGTTTGATGAAAGGTATAAAAATAATTTTCCTATTAAGAGTTCTGATACAGAACTTGTGGCTTTGCAGTATGTTATGAGGAAGTTGAAGAATGGAGGGAGAGCTG
>CBFGJN010000050.1:0-14223 GCA_965649115.1 Caldifarciminota bacterium
TAATGATAAGTCCTTGATTATCAATAGTTTATAAAAATTTTAAAGAAGTTATAGATTTAATGGGGGGTCTAATGGGGGGCAAAGCCCCCCAAAGCCTAAAAATGGGCATTTATAAGCCGAAGGCTTAAATATAGGGTGGGTGGGAAAAATATAGAAAAATATATATTTTTGGAATTATTAGACAAAGCATTTTAACCAAATTTTTATGCTTTAAAATTTTAGAACCATGCTTTTGACACTTTTGAGCTTAACATTACAAAGTGGTGGACAAGCTACTCAGCAAACTTCTACACAGACTCAAACTCAAACACAAACTCAAACTGAAACGAAAACTGCTACTCAAACTCCTGCTAAGACTGAAAAATATGTTGGTGGTTATTACTTGTTCATAGTAAAAGGAACTGAGAAATGGTCCTTTGAATTACCAAAGGATAAGACAATTGATAAGGAAGCTTTCAAAAAAGAAATATCTTCAGTAAAAGGTGTAAAGGAAGTTCAATTTGATGAAAAGACAAAAACTTGGACAGTAAAAGTTGATAAGGAAGATGAAGTTGTAAAAGTCATAAACAAGTACGGTTTTGTAAAACACGATAAAAAAACAGAAACAAAGTAAGCAAAAGCCCCCTTTGGGGGCTTAGATGATAATATTTTTAGTTTCTCAATTTCAAATACCAAAACTTTCAAATTATGCTATTATAAATGCTAATATCTTTTTAAAAGATAGTATTATTAAAAATGGAACAATTATTGTAAAAAATGGCAAAATTTACAACGTTGGTAAAAACATAAAAATTCCTAATGATGTTTTAGTTTTAGATTATTCGGGAAAATATGTATATCCAGGATTTATTGAAATAATTTCAGAAATATCAATTGATACATTAAAGGAAATTGAAAAATTAAGAAATTTAGGATTTACAATTGTTCAAATTATTAACAAAGATAGTATATTAAGAGGATTTACGAAAATTGTTTTTACAGAAGATAGCATAAAAAAAGTTTCAGAAAACTCATATTTTGTTATTTCATTTCAAACTAATAAAGAAACATATCCTGTTTCTTTGATGGGAACAATTGCTAAAATAAGGCAGTTTCTTTATGATGAAAATTTAAAGAATGTTTTATTTCTTACAAATAAAAATGAACTCAATGTTTTAAGAGCACAAAAAATTACTGATGAATTTAAACTAAATTCTTTAATTTTTGGAACTAATAAGGAATTTAGGATTATTGAAAACCTGAAAAAAAATCAAAATTTAATTTTACCTTTGAAATTCGTAGATAGTTTAAGGAAAGAGCCAAGTTTAAATGAGCTCATAGATTGGAAGTTTTCAAGAGAAAATCCTAGAATTTTAGTTGAAAATGGTTATTCTTTTGCTTTAAGTTCAAATGAAATAAAAGAGCAGAATGAATTTTTAAAAAGTTTAAGAGAATTATCTAAAAGAATGGATGAAAATAAAATTATTTTATCATTAACCTTAATTCCCGCTAAAATGTTAGGAATTGATAATAATTATGGTTCAATTGAAAAGGGTAAAATGGCTAATTTTACGATAACTGACGGTAATATATTTAGTAAAAATAGCTCAATATTTGAAGTCTGGATAAATGGAATTATTTATAGAATTTCTAAATATCCAAGAAAGTTTTTTGGAAATTGGGAAGCAAAAATAAATGATAGTACTTTTAGCCTTAAAATTTATAAGGAAGGTAAGAGTTTGAAGGTTAAAATAAATGACAAAGCTTATTCTAATGTTTATTTTGAAAATAATGTCTTGGAAGTTGATAATTATAAATTTTATTTTTCTGATGATGGTTGCTTAAATTGTAAATATATTTCAAAATTAGAAGAGGAAGAAATTAAGAAAATTAAAGAAAAAGAAAATCCACCGAAAATTTATAAATTATTTCCAACTTTCAAAACAATTTTAATTAAAAATGGAACAATTTGGCTACCGGATACAATTTTAGAAAATACTGATATTTTTATAAAGAATGGAAAGATTGTAGAAATAGGAAAAAACTTGAATTTTAATGCTGAATATGTAATTGATGCAACTAATAAGCATATTACACCAGGTATATTTGACGCCCATTCGCATATAGCAATAGATGGAGATGTCAATGAATGGTCGGAATCAATAACACCAGAAGTTAGAGTTATTGATGTTATAAATCCTTTTGATATAAACATTTATAGAGAACTATCAGGTGGTGTTACAACAGCTCATATTATGCATGGTTCAGCTAATGCTATTGGTGGTCAAAATGTTATAATTAAACTTAAATGGGGACTTCCCGCAGATAGCTTAGTATATAAAAATGCTCCAAGGACAATAAAATTTGCTCTTGGTGAGAATCCAAAAAGAAGTAATTGGTTAGAAAATTCAGATAGATATCCAAGAAGCAGGCTTGGAGTTATTTCAATTATTGAAGATGCTCTTTTAAAAGCAAAAAATTATAAAGGAAAAAAGAATTTGAGGATGGAAGCTTTAAAAGATATTTTAGATGGCAAAATTCAAATCCATTGTCATGCATATAGACAAGATGAAATGTTAGCCTTAATGGAAAGTTTAAAAAAATTTGGTATTCAATTAAGAATGTTTCACCATGCACTTGAAGCCTATAAAATATCCAAAGAATTAAAAAGGGAGAATGTTTATGTTTCTACATTTTCTGATTGGTGGTCTTATAAATTTGAAGCTTATGATGCTATTCCTTATAATGCTTTTATTACAACGAAAAATGATGTTTTAACTTCATTAAATTCAGATTCTCCTGAACTTGCAAGAAGATTAAATAGTGAAGCAGGGAAAATGTTAAAATATGGATTTACAAAAGAAACTGATGCTTTAAAACTTATAACATTAAATCCTGCTAAACAATTCTCCATAGATAAATTTATTGGTTCTCTTGAAAAAGGTAAAGATGCAGATTTTGTAATTTGGAATGGTAATCCATTATCCCCATATAGTATTGTTCTTGAAACTTGGATAGAAGGAAGAAAGTTTTTTGATAGAGAAGAAGACCTTAAAATTAGAAAAGAAATTAAACTATTGAAGGAAAAACTGATAAATGAATTTAAAAACTATTCAGAATAATTATCTTAAAATATATGCTTTGTCCAGTAAATAATGTTAAGTAAAAAGCCCCCCGAAGCCGAAATATGGGTATTTTAAAGCCAAAGGCTTAAATATAGGGTGGGTGGGGAAAATATAGAAATAATCATATTTTTAGAATTACTAGACAAAACACATAGCCTTATTTATTACCTTTAAAATTTTATTTATGAAAAATGGAAAAATTGAAATAGCATTAAAAAAATTAAATTTAGCAAAACGATATTTAGAAAATGCCAGAGAGTTATTAAAGCAAGCGGGAATTGACAGAAGAAGAAATGCTTATTCAGACTTAAAATATGTTTCTATGGCATCTGGAACAGCTTATTTATCAGCACTTGAAGCCTTAAAGGCAATATTTATACTGAAACTGAATGTAGATGAAGAATTTATAAAGAAGAAAATTAAGGATATTTCAGTTTATAAGCAATATATTAAAGAGCTGAAAATTGGAAAAGATAAGGATTATATTCAAGGATTATTAACTGATATTTATGACATTCTTCATCTTGGTGGCTATTATAGAGAATTACAAGATAAAAAAGCAATAGATAGTGGTTTTGAGAAAGTTGAAAAAATTATTAAAATTGTTGAAAGTTATGTTAAGTAAATTCATTATCCTTTATGCTTTTTCCAATAATTAATGTTAAGTAATTGATTATCAATAACTTATAAAAGCTTTGAGGAAATTATAGATTTAAATAGGTATTTTAAAGCCGAAGGCTTAATTTCAGGGTGGGTGGGAAAGTGTAGAAATGAATATAATTTCCGAATTATTGGACAAGACAAAAGCTTTAATTATCTTAACTTTAAAATTTTCAATAAATTGTTATTTTTTCTGTTTTTGGAGATTGATACTACAAGAATTATTTTTAAAGGAAAAACTTTAATCTATCTTTCTGATAGCAATAAAGTTATATTAATAGATAGTGCTTATGTTAAAAGAGGAAATATTCAACTCTATTCTGACACAATTGAATACTATATAAAAACGAAAATTGTTAAAGCGAGACCAAAATTTAAATTAGTAATTGATACATCAACAATAAAAGGTGATAGTTTAACCTATTTGTTAGATGAGCAAGAAGGATTAGCTTTTAATACAAAAAATTATATTCAAAAAGGATGGCTAAATTCAAATGAGCTTTATAAACTTAAAGGAGATACAATATATGTGAAAAGTGGTTATTTTACTACTTGTAATTTAGATACACCGCATTCTGCATTTTATGGAACAGAAATGTTAGCTATTAGAAATGATATGGCATTTATTAAAAATATCGTTTTAAAAATAAAAGGAATACCTGTCTTATATGCTCCATTTTGGATGTTTCCATTAAAAGAAAATAGAAGTAGTGGTTTTTTGGCACCAAACTTTGGATTTAATAGCATAGATGGAAGATATATTAGAAATTTGGCATTTTATTGGGCAATAAATAATTATATGGATGCCACAATTTATTCTGATATTGTTGAAAGACAAGGGATTCGCTTAGGAATAAATTTTGTTTATAACGTTTATAAAAAATTCAACGGCACTATAAATGCTAATTTTTCAAATGATTTTGTTTTTCAAGGTATTAGAAGAAGATATGCTATTGAAGGAAATCATAATCAAGATTTGTATAAATTTAGGATTTCAAGTAGATTTTCTATTGTTTCTGACCAAAGTTATTTTCAGGATTATGCAGAAAATAAAAATCAATGGCTAAAAACAGAAACTTATTCTTATTTACAAATTAGTAGAAATTTCTTTTTTGGTGGTTTCTCTTCAAATTTTGATTGGACAAAAAATCTCATTACAAATCAAAGCAACTCAAACTTACCAAATTTAGTAATAACTTTCAATAGTATTAATTTGTATAGCTTTTTAATATCTCAAAATTCATCTTTCAATCAGAACATATTCATAGATAGCCTTGGAAATGAATATAGAAATTTATCTTTTGGTTATAATTTTTCAATTACAAGACCTTTGAACATTTTAAACATATTAAAACTTTCAAATAATGCTAATTTACCATTTTCAATAAAAAAAATTGCTAATGATAGCCTTTGGAGAGGAAATTTAGTTTTGAATTATTCAAGTGGTTTATCAACAACAATATATGGAAGAAGTTTATTTAGAATTTGGAAAATTGAAAAATTTTATCATGATATAACGCCTTCTGTTGGAATTAGTTATTCCAAATCACTTATAAATATCTATACTGACACAATTCCTTCAAGTTTTAATTACACTTACTCCATAACAAACCAATTCTCTGTAAAAATTAACAATAAGAAGTACTCAATTGGGACACTTTCATTAAGTGGAAACTATAACCCTAAATCAAATTTCCCATTTTCTCCTTTATCAATAAGCTTGGTTTTACCAAGATTTTTAAATATATCTGCAAGCTTTTCAACAAGTTATGATTATTATACGAAAAGCTTTTCTCAAATAAATGGTAATTTTAATTATAGTCAATCAATTTTTGGTTATAACTTATCTGCTTCCATGTCAATACCACAAAATATATTAAATTTTTCAATTTCAGGAAAATTAACAAACAAATGGAGTTTTAGTTATTCAACAAGTAGAGATTTTAATTTAGGTGTTTTTCAGGGTCAAAATTTATCATTGAAAAGAGATTTACATGAATGGACTGCTGAAATTTCTTATTCATCAATTGGAATATTTTCCGTTTATGATTTTAGAATTTATCTAATAGCAATTCCAGAAATCAAAATTACAAAAGGTTTATTAAACCTTTTCTTCCCCACTCAATAAAATGTTATAAAATGGAAATTGCTTACATAGTTCTTTCACTAATCCTTTTGCCCAAATTTTTGTTTTATCATCAGGATTCTTTAAAACTTTTGCAATTATTTTACCAACAATTTTCAATTCTTCTTCTTTCATACCCCTTGTAGTTAAAATTGGTGTTCCAATTCTTATTCCACTTGTAATTGTTGGTTTTTGAGGATCAAACGGAATTGTATTTTTATTAACTGTTATACCTATTTCTTCAAGCAGTTTTTCAGCATCTTTTCCTGTTATATTCAAATTTCTTAAATCAACAAGAACTAAATGATTATCTGTTCCATTTGTAACTAACTTCAAACCTTCTTCTATAAGGCTCTCAGCTAATGCTTTACTATTTCTAACAATTTGCTCCCCATACTTTCTAAATTCAGGCTTTAAAGCTTCTCCAAATGCTACGGCTTTGGCAGCAATAATGTGCATAAAAGGACCACCTTGAATTCCTGGAAAAACAACCTTGTCTATCTTCTCTGAAATTTCTTTATCATCTGTTAATATCATACCCCCTCTTGGTCCTCTTAATGTTTTATGTGTTGTTGTTGTTATAACATGAGCATAACCTTTTGGTGAAGGATGGACATTAGAAACTATAAGTCCTGCGATATGAGCTATATCCGCCATCAAATAAGCATTAATTTTATCAGCTATTTCTCTAAATTTTTCCCATTCAACGATTCTTGGATAAGAGGAGTATCCAGCAACAATAATTTTAGGTTTATATTCAATAGCAAGTTTATAAACAAGGTCAAAGTCTATCCTTTCAGTTTCTTTATTAACACCATAATGAATAACATTATAAAATTTTCCAGAAAAACTTACTTTTGCCCCATGACTTAAATGTCCTCCATGAGAAAGTTCCATAGACAAAATGATATCACCAGGTTCAAGCAAAGCAAAATAAACAGCCATATTTGCTTGACTACCTGAATGTGGCTGAACATTAACATAATTTATATTAAATAATTTTCTTGCTCTTTCTTGGGCTAAAAGCTCTGCTTTATCAACAAATTCGCAACCTCCATAATATCTTTTATTAGGATAACCCTCCGCATATTTATTATTTAGTGGTGTTGCCATAGTTAAAAGAACTGGTAGAGAAGGATAATTTTCAGAAGCTATCATTTCTAAGGTCCATTCTTGTCTTTTTATTTCATTAATAATTACTTCATAAATTTCAGGGTCGTTTTCTTTTATAATTTCATACATAAGTTTTTAAAGTTTAAAGCCAAAATTAAAATGCTTTGTCCAATAAATAATGTTAAAGGAAATTATTGAATTTTAGCCCCCCATAACCGAAAAATGGGTATTTTTAAGCCGAAGGCTTAATATCAGGGTGGGTGGGAAAAATATAGAAAAATAAATAATTTCAGAATTATTAGACACACCAAAATTAAAATGCCTTGTTTAGTAATTCCGAAGATATATATTTTTTGCCCACCAGCCCTATAATTGAGCTCATGGAAATTTTAATTACTTTAAAATTTGAAAGTTATGAACAACACTAAAACTACTCCACTCTATCCACTTCATTTAGAGCTTAAAGCAAAAATAACTAATTTTCACGATTGGTTAATGCCCCTTTACTATGAAAGTATAATAAATGAGCACATTTGGACAAGAAATAATGTTTCAATTTTTGATGTTTCCCATATGGGTAGAATTTTAATAAAAGGAAAATTCTCACAAGATTTCTTAAATTACATTACAACGATAAACATAAAAGAATTAAAGAATTACCAAGCAAAGTACGGTTTAATGTTAAATGATAATGCTGGAATAATAGATGATATAGTAGTTTATAAATTTTCAGATGAGGAATTTATGATGGTTGTAAATTCAGGAACAAAAGAAAAAGATTTAAAACATATGTTTAAATATTCAAAACAATTTAATGTTGAAATTGTTGATATTTCAGAAAACTTATCTCAAATAGCTGTTCAAGGTCCAAAATCAAAGGAAATTCTTGAAAGCTTTCTAAAAATAAATTTAGATATTCCATATTACCATTTTATAAAAAAAGAAAATTTTATAATTTCAAGAACAGGATATACACCAGAGGATGGTTTTGAAATTTATATTAGTTCATCTGAAATTCTTGAATTTACTAAATCATTACTGAAATCTGAATTAGTTAAAATGGCAGGGCTTGGAGCAAGAGACACACTTAGACTTGAAGCAGGATATTGTTTATATTCAAATGATATAAGTGAAGAAATAGACCCTATCAGTGCTAAACTAAAATGGACTGTTTATTTTGATAAGGAGTTTTTAGGCAAAGAAAAATTATTAGAAATTATTAAAAATGGAAATGAACTTACAAGAATAGGTTTCATTTCAATTGAAAACACAATTCCAAGAAAAGGGAATGAAATTTATATTAATTTTAATAAAGTTGGTTATGTTACAAGTGGAACATTTTCTCCTTCATTAAATAAAGGTATTGGAATGGGTTATATAAAGAAGGAATTTTCAGAAGTTGGAAATGAAATTTTAATAAATTCAAAGAAATACAAAATTGTTAAACTTCCTTTTGTAAGAGGGAGCTTAAAACGTCAATAACATAATTAATTTCTTCATCTTTTAAATTTGGATAAAAAGGCAGACTTAAAACATGATTTGAAAACCAACATGCATTTTTAAATTGATTTTCGTTATAACCAAACTTTTCTCTATAAAACTTCAATAATGGTATAGGTTTTGGATAATGAACTGAAACTTCAATACCATTTTCAATTAATTTTTCCATTATTTTATCTCTTTCTTCAACTAAAATTACAAAAAGATGGTAAGCACTCTTGCCATAAATTTTTGGCATATTTACATTTAAATTTTTAAGAGCATTATAATAAGTCTCGTAAATTTTTTTCCTTTTCTGCCATAAATCATCAATCCTTTTCAATTGAGTTATTAACATACTTGCTTGAAAATTCGTTAAATTATATTTCCATCCTAACAACTCCATATCATATAAAATTTTGTGTTTCCTTCTATCAAGTCCGTGAAGTCTCAATAATTTTAGCTTTTCTAAAAACTTTTCATTATTAAAAACAATAGCTCCACCTTCTCCACAAGTTATATTTTTTGTCGCATAAAAACTAAAACAAGCAAAATCACCAAATCCTGGTTTATATCCATCTCTTTCCCCTTCTATGCAATGGGCACTATCTTCAACTATATAAACTCCATATTTTTCTTTTAAAAATAGTAAATCTTTTGGAGAAACCATCTGACCATAAAGATGAACTGGCATAATTACTCTAATTTTTTTATCTCTTTTAATTAAATCTTCAACAATATTCAAATCCATTAGTCCTGTTTCCCTATCAATATCAACAAACACAACTTCTCTATTAGCCATTAAAACCGCATTAGCAGATGCCATAAATGATAATGCAGGAACAATAACCTTTTCGTCGTAGTCTAATTCTAATGCTAAAATTGATAAGTGTAACGCAGAGGTGCAACTATTAACACTTAAACAATACTTTACATTTAAATATCTTGAAAAAAGTTCTTCAAATTCCTCATTTTTATTTCCACTTGTTAAATAAGGTGATTTTAAGGTATTTATAACTTCATTAATATCTTCTTCATTTAAAGAATGCCTGAAAAATGGAATTTTCATTTAAAACTTACATTTGAAATTTCACCATTACAATTTCCATTAATTGTTAAAGGAATTTTATAAGGTTTTCTTCTTGTAGGAATGATTTTAGCTTCACTTAAATTTATAATTTTTTTTCCTTGACCATTAATTTCTGTTTCAAGTTTATAAACTTCATAGCCCTTTGAAAATGTTATATAAATTTTACAAGCATTATTAACTTTGTAATCAATTTCTATTTGAGTTTTTCCTTCAAGCTCATAATTCTTTAATTCATAAAAGAGAGCAAAAAGAAAAATCATGTTTTAACCTCCTATTTTATAAACTTCGTTATTTATCTTCAAAATATAAGCCCCTCTTTTATTTAAATTGAAAATCTCATTAAAACCAGGCTTAACATCTATTTTAGATTCATAAACAAGCCCACCATTAATTTTATAGACCTTCATATCAATTTTTTCGTTTTTATTTGAAATGTAAATAACTTTTTTGCCTTTTATAAGTATTTTATTTTCAGAGAATTTTTCATTTGCCTTAACAATCAAGTTATTTATTTTAGCATAGGTTGAATAAACATGAAAGTATCCGGTTCTATTGTCAGCCCAAGCAACATAAACATTTTGGCTATCAGCATAGGCCTCAATATAATGACCAGGCCAACAATTATAATTTACATTATCAACACTACCGCAATCATTTTCCTCAACGAATTCAAACGTTGTATCACTTACTCTTATAGGAGAGCTCCAACTACTTCCAAAATTTACAGAATATGAATAGAATAAAGCCCATTTTTTATATGAAATTTTATAGAAATAGAATAAATGAGCATTTCCATAGGGATCAAATATAATAGCAGGCATATAATATGTTGAATTGTTTCCGTTTGGAGCAACCATAAATGTATCCCAAGAAATTAGATTATATCTTAAAATATAAACTCTCCAATCATTTCTACTACCTGTCCTTGTATGCATGTATGCATTCAATACTCTACCATTATAAGCATCCGCATGAATGCCTTGTGGATAGGGATTTGGGATAATAACTGAATGCATAATAGCAACTTTTTGAGAATTAGTCCAATTTAAGCAATCCGTTGAACTTGATACATAAATCCCAACATTTGTTGGATCATCACCCCAGAAGAAAACCCAAAATTTACTTTTATCACTTGTTATAATTGGGACACCACCATTAGTAGAATTTGGAACATTTACAATTGTCCAATTATTTCCATTATCAAATGAGCAAGCAACTCTTATAATACTTGAACTACCAGAATATGAAGCAAAAACAATAGCAATTGTATCTTTCTTAATAGCCATCCATGGATGGTCAAGGCTACCAGTTGAAATTATTTTGGTAGTAGTAAAGGAATTTCCAAAATCCATAGTCTTTCTATAAGCAATTGAAGTAGAATTCAACCAAACAATATGAATTATGCCTCCATTTTCTTTAACAACAGGGTCGCAACAGTCACTGTTTCCAAATATAGAATTATTATCATTACCCCAAGTTTTCGTTGTATCAAGACTTCTATCGTACCAATTACCTCCTGTTGTTCCATTATCAACCCAGCTTGAAATAGATTTAAATTGTGTTGTAGTAATAGATATTTCAGCCTGCTCATTAGAGCCTGTTTTATCATCTATTTTTACATTTGGTTTAAAAGGAAAATCAAGAATTAAAAAATTTAAAAGAAACATATGAAAATTTTAAAGGTAAAAAATGTTTATTTCCTGCTGTGTCCAAAAATTCTGGAATTATTTATTTTTCAAAAGCCTTCGGCTTTAAAATACCCAATTTTTCGGACTTGGGGGCTTTGCTCCCATAAATTCCCTCCATTAAAACTATAATTTCAGAAAATTTCTCATAAATTATCAATCACTTAATTTCTATATTTTGCCCAATCGCCCTGAAATAACGGAGGCTTCACTTAAACAAATCAGATTTTTTAAGCGATAACATTAGGCTTTAAAATTTTGAAGAATTTTTTAAAGGAGGGTGATTATGATATGGATCTTTTTATATACTGATTTAACTGATAAGTTTATCTACAAGTATGTAAAAACCTATAATGTTTCGTATGATGAAGTTGTAAGTTTCATAAGAGATGCTAAATTAGAGGTAATTTCCTCTTATGTTCAAGAATTTTTCAATATATCCCCTCAAAAGGAAGCTTATCATTATGCTGAGTTAATAAAGGAAGATATTCTCAACAATAAACCAAATAAAAACAAAGATAATAATCCTGTGATAAATGTTAGTTATGTGGGTTGTGGTCCTGCTTCTTCTAAATGGCAATGGGGTAACGATAACGGGGGACCTTCTTGCACAGGTGCTAATAGGTGTTGGGGTACAATTCTAAATGGAAACTATCTTCCAAATATGGAGGATACACTTTATTCACCAGTAATAAATGCTAGTGGATATAATAATATCGTTTTGAGATTTAGACAATGGTACGATACTGAAAATAATTATGATCAGGGTTTTGTCTTGTGTTCAAATGATGGTGGAACTACTTGGTATCAAGTTGCTGGACCTTATCAAGGAAATTCTGGTGGTTGGATAAATACAACCCTTAATCTTCCTGCACAATGTCAAAATACTTCACAACTTAGAATAGCTTTTAGATTTAAGAGTGATGGTTCTGTTCAATACTATGGTTGGTATATAGATGATGTTGTTATTGAAAATCAGAATTTATCAGGAACAACAGTTTTATATGCAAGTTCATTTGAGGGTGCTGATAATGGGGATTTAAATCCTGTTTCAATTTCAGGGACTGCCCCTTGGCAGAGAGGTGTTCCAACAAGTGGTCCAGCTTCTGCCTATGATGGAAGTAATGTATGGGCTACAAATTTAAGTGGAAATTATAATAATAATGCTGATGAGGCAATTGAAAAGCAAACTGCTATTAATTTAAGTTGTGCAGGTTGTTCTAATTATTATATGAGATTTTATCATTATGTTCATACAGAAACAGGTTATGATAGTGGATGGGTTGAATTAAACACAGGTGCTGGATGGTTTAAATTCTCGCCATCATATAGAGGAAATGGTTTTTCTGGTCCATTAACACCAACTTGGCAGTTAGTTCAACTTGATTTATCCTCTTATGCAGGAAGTTCTATTAGATTTAGGTTTAGATTTAAGAGTGATGGTTCTGTTAATTATCCAGGATGGTATATAGATAGTTTAAGTATAATTGGCGCTAATGTTTCTACAACAACAATTGCTTCTTATGATTTTAATGCTAATGATGGTGGATGGACTGCTACCCAAGCAATTTCAATATCAGACCCTTATCAATTAACTAATGGTTATCTTGAATGGTATATAGATATTTTAAATACTAACGATTTAGGAACATATACTGCAAGAACTGGTCCAAGTCATCCATCTGGAATAATTAGCATTTTATTTGGAGCACAATTTTCTCCACCAAGTGCTTGGTCATCTTGGACTACAATTAGGTCTAACTATTCTATGAGGGATTACATTACCAAAAATAGTTCTGCAACACCACCAGCAGGTTATACATCAGTCCAATTAAAGCCTTATGCTCAAACTGTTATATGTGAGCCTGCAATTCCAAGGTTAACAATTATTTATAGAGTAAATGATGGAACAGATAATTTCACAGCAAAGGAGATATTTTGGATAACGGGAAGTGATGCTAATTCTTCAAGATTGTGGCACAAAACTGTAATTATAAATAACGCATCTAATATAAGATATTATGGTGTAAGATGGGAATATGATACGCATGTCGGCTCTAATGATAATCCCGCTCATTTTAGATGTGATTTTTATCCTTCTTTAACATTAAATTGTACTCCTCAAATTACAACTGAACAAACAGTTAATCCTGTTCCAAATACATTTGACTTTTTAAGAGAAAGCAATTCAGATCCACCTACTGCATATCATTTATTTGTAGTTTATGGTGATGGAGGCTCTCCGAGTGGTATTACACCTCCTGATTTTGTTCAGCATATAAGATGGGGTGATGCTCATGCTTATACTTGGGATCAAGGCGTCAATGGTGAAGATATAAGTTTATCAACAGGTTATGATAACGCATTTAATTACTTTTTCAATCCAAGACCAGTTAATCCGAATGATAGCATTTCGTTTAATCATTATATAGGTTCTCCTATTAATCCAACACCAATAAATTATGATGAAATAAAACTTGGAAATTATCGTGTTAAAATCTATAAGACAAATGAAGGATTTAATATATATTATGATGGGAAGGATGTGATTGAAGTTTCAATTTATGATATAAATGGTTCTCTTGTTAAGCGTGCTAATTTGAAAAATGGAAACAACTATGTTAAAATTCAAAGAAGTGGAGTTTATATTATAAAAGGTGAAAATTGGATAATAAAGGCAATTAGGTAAGTGCTTTAAAGTCAAAGACTTATTAGAAATAATAGGGGGAATTAAGGGGGTCAAGTCTCCTATGCTTTGTCCAATAAATAATGTCAAGGGGGGTTTAGGGGTTAAGAATTTAGGATTTAAAATTTTGGAATGGGGAAGATAAACTGGCAAAAATATAACAAGGAATTGGTAAGGAGGGGTGAAATATGGGTGAGCAAGGAATTAATAGGGAAAATAAAAGAGAAAGAGGACGATGAGAAGGAGAAGAGAGGGAGGCCATACAAATATCCTACTTTTTT
>CBFGJN010000051.1:0-14082 GCA_965649115.1 Caldifarciminota bacterium
CATATTTCGGCTTTGGGGGGCGAAGCCCCCCTAATAATCCCCCCAATAAATCAACAATTTCCTTAAAAATTTTATAAATTATTGATTATCAATCGCTTAACAATAATTATTGGACAAAGCATTGTTTTAGTGCTGTGTCTAGTAATTTTGAAATTTTTTCCCACCCACTAATGCCCCATTAAATAGCCCTCAATAAAACAAAGAATTTTATTCTACCCTAAAATAAAGCCTGGGGCTTCGCCCCCCATTAAATAAATAATTCTAACAAAATTTTTATAAGTTATTGACTTCCAATCACTTAACATCTATTATTTCGGCTATGGGGGGCAGAGCCCCCCAAAGCAAAAGAATAAGCAGTTTTACTTTAAATAATCATAAACATCCATTAGTCTTATGTTTTTATAGCCCTTATCAATTAAATAATTTATAATTGTTTCAAGATTTTTTAGTAAGAATTTGCTATCATATGGGCTTAAATTTTCTATGACTTCAATATTATGGAACATTATATTTATGAAAATTTTCTTATTCTTATATTTTTTTTCGTACTTTTCAACAGCAAACCTCATTTCCTCAAAATGGTAGTTTGAAGGTCTAACCCATATATTTCCAAAGAATTTATTAAAGAGTTTTCTAATAAACCTAAAATTGTATAATTTTGAATTTCTAAAAATTTTATATAATTTTGGATTTCTTGAATAGACAGTTATTGGAACTTCAAGAATACCATTTACAAAGTATGGATAATCAGGTTTATCTGTATGGTCTATATCTGAAATTTTTGAGAATGGAACTACTGAGCTATCAACCTTATAATTTAAAATTTTTAAAAACTTATAAGTTCTATCACTTATTGAAAAACGACCTGCCCTATAAGAAATTGGATTAAAATGGAAAGTTTCTTTAAACAAATTCGTTAAATTTTTAAGCTTTTCAAATTCAATTTCATCATTATAACTACTTGTATATTCATTAGCCCACTCAACATCTTCTTTTTTATTTGGTTCAATAAATTCTCCATGTAAATGTGTTCCAAGTTCAACACCCTTTTTTAACAAGTCTTTAAAAATTAAAACTGATTTTTCATCATAAATAACTTCTGGACTTAAAAGATATACTGCTTTAATGTTATATTTATCAAAAATTCTTTCTAATATATTTATTCCTTCATAAATACCGATGAAACTTAAAGGCTTGATAACTTTCCAATTTCTATCTTTATCACATTCTGTATCTATTGAAATGATAAAGAATTTATTTTGCATTTATTTTTTCTTTTCTAAGTAAAACTCTTTCACCATTCTCTTTTGTTCCATAAAAATAAATGTTTAAACTATCTTTATAGAAATCCAAAAGTACGTACCCTATATATTCAGAATTCATAAATTTTATATGTGGATTTTGTTTTAAAATTGTATCACTTAGTGCCTTTAAACCACTTGGAGAACTTACACCTGCTGTTATAATTTCATAAGCAATAGTTTTTTTATTGTACATAACTTCACCAAAATAAAATACATGCGTGTCTCCCGTTCCAAAAATAACATTTTTAATATCTTTTATATTTTTTAAGATTTCCATTTTTTCAAAATAATAGCCATCCCATTGATCAACATTTAGTGGTTTATTATCTTTAAAAAAATCCATAAACATAACATCATTACCAATTAATTTCCAAATTGATTTTGAATTTCTTAAACCATTTATTAACCAGTTTTTTTGTTCATTTCCAAGCATTGTTCTTCCCTCACTAAAAGCAACTTTATAGCAATTATCTTTTGGATTAAAAGCTGGCCTACAAGCCATTTCATCACGATATTGCCTTCCATCAATTAAAAAGATATCTATTAAATTAGCAACTTTAAAATTTCTATAAATTTTAAAACTATCATTATCTCTAATTGGAAGGTACTCAAAGAAAGCCTTATAAGCATCATATAATTTTTTAGGATTGTAATATCTTATGGCTTTCCCTGCGTAGTCATTCATTACTTCATGGTCGTCCCAAATAGCATATATTGGTATTTTTGATAAGGCTGATTTTAGAAATGTATCACTATGAGCTAATTTATATTTACTTCTATATGTTTCTAAATTTTGTGCATATAAGGTTGGGTCTGCTCTTCTTGGATTTCTATAAACATTAAATTCATATATAAAATCACCTAAAAATAAAATCATATCAACACTATCGTCAATTAAGTACTTATAAGCCCAAAAGTAATTTTCTGAAAAGTGCTGACAAGATAATAGTGCAATTCTAAAATGATTAGTTTCTCTCGGCAGTGTCTTAGTTCTTCCTATTGGACTATATTTATCTTTGTATTTAAATCTATAAAAGTAAGTTCTTCCTGGTTCAAGTCCATCAATTAAAACTTTTATTGTCCAATCCTTTGAACTATCTGTAATAACTTTGCCAGTTTTCACAATTTTATTAAATAAACTATCTTCTGAAATTTCATATATAACTTCTGCTTTTGAATAAGCATCAACTCTTGTCCATATTATAACTGAATTTGTATCTGCGTCGCCAGAAGCAACGGAATAGTTAAAGTAGAAAAAGAGATATGACAAGGCTTTAAAATTTTAAACTTGAAAAAGAAAAGTTTAAGAGAAAAAATAGAAGGTTGGATTTGGACAATTGTTATTGTTTTGATTTTAAGGGAATCCGTTGTTCAAGCATATTTAATTCCTTCGGGTTCTATGGAAGACACATTACTTCCTGGTGATTTTGTTCTTGCTACAAAATTTGATTATGGTTTAAAAATACCTTTTACTGATATTAAATTGTTTTCAGGGAAATTACCAAAAAGGGGTGAAATTGTTATTTTTACTTATCCCATTGATAAGAATAAGGATTTTGTTAAGAGGGTTATTGCTCTTCCTGGCGATACCATTGAAATTAGGAACAAAGTTGTTTATGTAAATAATAAACCTTTGTTTGAACCATATGTAGTTTATAAAGATAGCTATTATTATAAATCTATTGATATTGATAAAGAAAACTTTCAAAAGCTTTGGTTAAGTGGTGCTTTTGCTAGTGGTCAAAAGTTCGTTCGTGATAATTTTGGACCTATTGTTGTTCCAAAAAATACTGTTTTTGTAATGGGGGATAATAGAGATTATTCATTTGATTCAAGATTTTGGGGTCCTTTGGATATAAAGTACTTAAAAGGAAAACCAAGAATAATATATTTTTCTTGGGGTGAAAAAGGTCCAAGATTTAATAGAATTTTTAGGATAATAGGATGAAGTTAGAAAAAATTTTAGATAATTTTCAAGAGAACTTTCGCAATTACTTAAAGGAAAGAAAAATTTCACAAATTTATAAGAAAATTGGTGAATATATTTATGAAATTTATAAGTCAGGTGAAATTATTGATGATAAGAATTTGTTAAAGCTTTTAAAGAAAATAGATGAAATAAACAAAGATGAGAAGTAAATTTCTAATTTTAATTTTGCTTTTTGGCTGTTCATTTATTCAAGAAAGGATAAATGTAAAAAATTTAAAATTCACTTATAGAAGTGCCACAATTGAAGCTCTAACACTTGATAGAATTAACTTCATCGTTGATCTTGAAGCATATAATCCAAATCAAGTAGATGCAGTTATAGATAAACTTGATTATGTGATATATTTTGAAGGATATAGGGCGATAAGTGGCTCTACAAATCAAGAGTACGAAATTAAGGCAAATGGTAGAAAAATCATAACACTAAATGGTTATATTTTATTTGCGGATTTACCTGATTTATTTAAAGCAATTAAATCTTCTTATGGTAAAAGTAGAGTTAGAATAACAGCAGAGATAAGGCCAGAGGTTAAAACGATTATAGGAAAGTTTAAATACACTGTTAAATTAGACGAATACATACCCCTTAATTGGAAATGATTTTTTTAACTTTCCTTCTATCAAAGAGTGATATTTTAAAAATTAGTGATGAAATTGTTTATTCTATTAAGAATGGGGACTTTAAAGCAGTTATGAAATACGGGGATAAGAGGGGTATCATATTTTCAATAAATGCAATTATTGATAGCTTTGATCCCAAAATTCCTCCTCAAAAGTTAAAATTCATTTTAAATGATACTACAAAACTATTTTGGGGATATGAAATTTCTTCGGGAAAAGAAGTTTATATGACTTTTAATGAATTTTATAATAGGTTTTTGAAAAAAAATTATTTAAAGGGCACAAAGTTAGTTAATAGAATTTCAGATAAAAAAACAAAAACGAATATAAGCGAGTTTTTCAAAGATGTTCAATTCGTTGAATATACAATAAAAAATAATGATTATGATTTTAATAGTTTAATTATTGTTTTTTCAAAAGGTGTTTTATCCGCTATTCTTTTTAATAAATGGGCTCCTTGATGTTCTTTTCAATTTTCTCTTGACTTCTTCTTGCATTTATTATTCTACTATCAATATATGCATCAACTATTGAAAACATTTTAATGCCCAGAAATGTTATAAAATAACTAATGCTTGACCAATAGTAATTTTCTTGTTTCGTTGTATTGTATTTATAGGTATTATATAAGAATAGTGAAAAGCTTGAAATGTCAATTAATGATATTATTGAACCTTTTAATGTTTTTTTGTTATAAAATTGACCTCCTCCTGGAATAAATGTTGATAATAAAACTGCTTTTTTTGGAGATTTATAATTTAAGGTATCTAAATTAAGAAGAATAATTAACATTATTAAGGTTTTATTAGTTTATTAAGGTCAAAAATTTTTTCAGCTTCTTCCTTACTTAAATAACCCATTTCTACAACAATTTCTTTAACACTTCTTTTTTCTTTCAATGCTCTTTTGACAACTTCTGCTGATTTATCATATCCTATAATTGGATTTAAAATTGTTGCTATAATTGGATTTCTATATAATAATTCTTCAACATGTTCTTTATTTACAATAAAATCTTTTATACATTTATCTGCAAGAACATGACAAGCATTTGTAAGAATTTCTATTGAATTCAAGATGTTATAAATCATAATTGGCATCATTACATTTAATTCAAATTCTCCAAGACTATTGCTAATTGTAATTGATAAGTCATTTGCTATTACTTGAACTCCAACCATTCTAACTGCTTCTGGAATAACAGGATTTACTTTTCCTGGCATTATTGAAGAGCCTGGTTGTAATTCAGGAAGGATAATTTCAGAAAAACCTGCTATTGGTCCGCTATTCATGAGCCTTAAATCATTAGAAATTTTAATTAAGTTTGTTGCTAAAATTTTTAATGCAGATGAAAGCTCTAATATACTATCCCTACTTGATTGTGCTTCAAAATGATTGTTTGCTTCAATAAAGTCTAAATTTAATAACTGAGATAGTTTTTCTGCCACCTTCTTTCCAAAACTAGGATGAGTATTTATTCCTGTTCCAACTGCTGTCCCACCGATAGCAAGTTCCCTTAATCTTATAAATGTTGATTCAATTCTATGTTTGGCATATAAAATTTGTGTTGCCCATCCACTTAACTCTTGCTCAAAGCTTATTGGCATTGCATCCATTAAATGAGTTCTTCCTGTTTTAATAATATCTTTCAGCTCTAATGATTTTTTAATTATTATCTGATATAAATGTTCAATTGAAGGAATTAATTTATATTTTGTCTCATAATAGGCAGAAACATTCATTGCGGTTGGTATTACATCGTTTGATGATTGTCCCATATTTACATGGTCATTTGGATGAACTGGTTCTTTTGTTATTCTTTTTCCTGTTAAAATTTCATTTGCTCTTGTTGAGATTACTTCATTTATATTCATGTTTGTTGATGTTGCAGAACCTGTTTGGAAAATATCTAATGGAAATTGGTCATCAAATTTTCCTTCTATAATTTCATTTATAGCTTGTTTGATTGCATTATAAAAATTTTGCGGTATTTTTCCAAGTTCATAATTTACTTCTAAGCATGCTAATTTTACATATGCAAGAGCTTTTATAAAGCTTTTGGGAAACTTTAAATTACTTATTTGAAAATTCTCTAATGCTCTTTGAGTTTGTGCTCCCCAATATGCATTTTCGGGAACTCTAACTTCACCAAGTGTGTCTTTTTCAATCCTTTCCATCTTCTCCTAAAATTTTTTTAAGTTCTTCTTGATTTTTCGATAAGTATAAGGCATATCCTTTTAGTAAATTTAAATCAATTTTTCTTGGTATTTCTTTTATTGTTTTTTTTGAATACTTAATATAATCTGGACCAATAGCACTGATTTCTTTCACTTCAATTTCAATTGGTTTTTTAAGCATTAGAAGTTTGTTTATGATTTTTCTTATAAGAATGGAAGATAAAATATCTTTAAAAGGGTCAAAATTCATATTTAAAATTTTAAAGGATAGTTTGTATTATTATTGCTTTGTCTAGTAATTCCAAAACTATTTATTTTTCTATACTTTTCCCGCAAGGGGACTAATGCTCCTCTTAAATCTCCTTTGATAATCAACAATTTAATGCTATTTATTAAGAAATTCTTTTATTTTAGCTAATAATGAAGAGAAGGAACCAACACCGTTTTGCTTTGGTAAATTATTTAAAACATAAATTCCACCACTAATATAGTAATCATCATTTATAAGATAAACTTCAAGTTGTTTTGTAGGTGAAACTTTATCACCAGAAAAATCCTTATTTTCAGCTAAATCAAAACAAACAAAAGCATATTTAAAATTTGGTTTTTCATATGTATATCTATTTCCGTATTTTAATTTTAAAACTCTATCATCAAAGATAAAAAGGTGGCTTAAAAATTGGCCTATCCTTTCTCTGGCTGTCCCTTTGACAGAAATTAGAAAGACTCTATCATCTAAATTACTTGAATAAACAATTAGATCTTTATCTATATTCTTTTTTGAATTTGTATTAATTCTCTTAATGGCTATCTTTTTAACTAACAATTTTATTTCATTATTTTCTATTTCTTTCAATGTTTTAGCACATTTTATATGATTATACCCTTTACATTTTGAAAAATGGTTGTTTATTAATTCTTTTAAAATTTCCTCAAATATCTTACCTCTAAAAACATCCAATTTCGCTCTTTTAATTCTAGCACTTTCAGCACTATTAAAATTTTCTGCAATTATTCGGTCAATCTCATCACTATTTATAATCTCATTAAAATTATTACCTACCCATTCTGCTCCCTTTTCCCTTATCTTTTCTCTTATTAAATTCAAAATTCTTTCTTTCATTTCAAAAATAAATCAATATAAGCACTTTTTATTCTTTTAATAGCAAAATCATAAGCTCTTTTAGAATTATCAATATATATACTTCTTCTTCCTGTTTTAGCACAAACGTAGTTTGTAGTTCCAGAGCCACCAAAAGGGTCTAAAACCAAATCTCCTTTATAGGTATAAAATTTTATAATTCTATAAGCAAGTTCTTCGGGAAATGGTGCAGGACAAGCGTCTAAAATCTCTTTTCTTGTTTCCGGTTTTATATCCCATAAGCTCAAAGAAAATTTAATAAACTCTTCTTTCGTAATATCTACATTTTCCTTTAAACCTTCGTGTTTTTTAAATTTTTTATTAAAAACTAAAATAAATTCATAAGGTTGAATAACATAAGGATCAGAAGGACTTGAAAAACTACCCCAAGCAGTTCTTTTTGAAACTTGATGTTTGAACCAAATAATATCATTTCTAATTTTAAAGCCTATTTTATGAGCTATATTTATGACATCATTAAATAACGGTTTGTATTCACCTTCTGCTGTTATTGAAGGAATGTTAATTGCTAACCTACCATCATCTTTTATAACTCTATAAAGCTCCTTTAAAACTTCCTCTAAAAACTTTAAATAATTTTCATAACTTAAATTATCATTCCAATTTTCATAATTTATTCCGACGTTGTACGGAGGAGAAGTAAAAACCAGATCAACAATATTATCTCTAATATCCTTTAAACATTCCAAAACATCTCCAAGATAGAAGATATGTTCTCTGTAAAATTCTTTAATCATAATTAGTAAAATTTTAAAGTTAAATTAAAGATTATTTCTTATTTTGCCCGCCCACCCTGAAAATAAGGCTTCGCCCCCCTATAATCCCCCATAAAATCAATAATTTCTTTAAAAATTTTATAAGTTATTGACTATCAATCACTTAACATCATTTATTGGACAAAGCATTAAAATTTAATATATTTTGAAAGTTCTTTTGATTAGACTTGGACAGCTTGGAGATGTTGTCCTTACAACAAGTGTTATAGAACACTTATATGAAGAAAATTATGAAATTCATTATTTAACTAAAAAACCATTTGATGAAATTTTTTTTGAGGATTATAGAGTTAAAAACGTTTTTATTTATGGCAAGGTTAAACTTTCTGAACTTTTAAAAGAAAAGTACGATTTAGTTTTAGATTTACATTCAAAAATAAAAACAATTTTTCTTTCAAAAATTATTTCACCATTTCATTCAAAAACTTATAATAAACGAATTATTGAAAGGAGATTAACATTAATTTTTAAGAAACCTTTCAATAAATTGAAAATTTATGAAATGTATAATGAAGTTGTTAATTCTAATAAAAAGCCAAGAATTATTTTAAATTCAAAACCTATCATTGAAGGTGATTATATTGTTATAAATCCAACTGCAAGATATCCTTCAAGGATTTATAGACATTTTGATAAATTAGACAAACTTTTAGATAAAATTGGAATAAAAAAAGTTTATATTGGAACTGAAAGTGATTTACATTTTTTAAAAAACTTTGAATTTAATGGATTAAACTTAATTGGTAAGACAACAATAAGAGAAATGTTAAATATTGTTAAATATGCTAAGTTGTTTATTGGAAACGATAGTGGTATTACTCATATAGCAAGTGCTTTTAATGTTCCTTCAATAGTTTTTTTTGGTCCTACGGTTTTAAGTTTTGGCTTTGAACCTTTTTGTGATAGATATTATGTTCTTGAAATTAAAAATCTTCCTTGTCGTCCTTGTTCATTACATGGAGAAAAACCTTGTAAGAGAAAAGATTATGCTTGTTTAAGTTGGATAGAACCTGAATTAGTTTTTGAAAAAGTTTTAGAAATGCTATGTTAAAATTAGCTAACGAATGATTTTTTATTTATTCTGTTCAGTAAATAGTTTTAAGTAATTGATAACTAAAATGCTTGAAATAATAGGGGGCTTTCAAGGGGAGCGAGACCTATAATGGCATAAGAATGGACATTTATAGACCCCTTACTCAAAATAGGGTGGGTTAGACACAGTCCCAAAGCATTGCTTTGTCTAGTAAAAAATCTTCTGAAAATATGGGTATTTATAAGCCGAAGCCTTATTTTTAGGGTAGAATAAAATTCTTTGTTTTATTGGCGGTTATTTAAGGGGGCGATATGGGCTGGAAAATGATTTTAGAATGCTTTGTCTAGTAATTATTGCTAAATGTTTGATAATCAATTACTTATAAAGTTTTCAAGACCCCATAGCCAAAATATGGGTAAGTAAAGCCGAAGGCTTAATTATAGGGCGGGTGGGAAAATAAAGAAAAATAAATAATTCCAGAATTTTTGGACAAAACACAAAACAAACATTTAAATGCTTTAAAATTTCAATTGTGTCAAAAATTATCTACGATAAAATCAAGTATTTAGGAATTCAAAGTTCTTTTATTATAACTAATGCTTTTGAGCAATACTTTAAGAGTATAGCATTTAACGGTTATATTGTTTTTAACGATAAAGATTTTTGTTATATTTTAAGTGGTGAATTATTTGGAATTAAAAAAATTGAGGATGTTAAAAGACCTTGGTTTGCTGATGTTTATGAACTAAATCCAAAAGTTCTAATTTTTTTTATGAATTTTAAAAATGGAAATTTAATTGAAAATTTGAAAATTAATCCAAAAAGTTTGGATATTATTATAAAAAATACAATTGAAACAACAAGTCATTTTTGGATTGAAGTAAAACATAAAGATGATTTATATGACATAATATATTTTTCTTCTGAAATTTGTGGAATTTATAAGAATAGTCAAAGAACTGAAAGAATTCTTGAAAATGAATTTATTGAAAAAATTGAAATAAAGGTTTTTGATTTTAGAAATTTATTTGAAACGAAAAAAACTGAAATGATAAAAATTCTTTATTTGAAAAGATTTGAGAATATATGGAACAAATATAAGGATTTGATTATTAGAGAATATGGAAAGGAAAAAGCTGAAATTGAATTTAGGAAAATTCAAAAAGAACTTGCTAAAAAATTTCCAATTTTAGACCCGCTTGTTGGATTTGTTGATTTGGATAAAGAATTAAATTTGAAAATTCAATCTTTAAATGAAAATGAAATTAAGGCATTAGTTGAGTTATTATTGGAATTTTATAAAAAAACCTTACCAAAGAAATTTGATTTAATAAAAGAGGAAATTTCATGAAAAAATTCAGTGATTTGGTTTATTTAAAGCTTTCAAATGTTCTAAAAATAACATTTATTTTCATATTGATTGTAAATTTAATTTTGATTTTTTCAATTTCAAAAGTTTTTGAAAAAGGAAGTGATATAGCATTTTTGAGAGGACAGCTTACGGAGTTTTCTCTTATGATATATGATATAGCATCAGGTATTCATTCAAAGGAATATGTTAAGGTATCACTTTTAGAAGATTTAAGAAAAATTCAGCCTATTTTAAATAAATATAAAAATGAAAATTGGTCAAAAGACTTTTCTAATTTTGTCCAAAAATTCAATAAATTTATAGAAAATCCAAGTAAAGAATTGGCTGATGATATGTTTTTATTAGCAGAAGATTTAAATAGGAAATTGCTTGAAATTGATATTGAAAGTAGAAAGTTCTCGTCAATAGGTATAATTATTATTGTTATTTTAAATGTTATTTTTATTGGGGTTCTTGGATTTTTCCTAATAAACTATGCTTATAAATTATCTATTGAATTTTCAGAACCACTTTTGGAAATTAAAAATATATTGTCAAAAATAGCTTTTGGTAGTATAGAAGTTCCCGTTAGCTATAACGGAAATATCGTTGAAGTTTTTGATATTTTTGAGAGTATTGAAACACTTAGAAAAGATTTATATGAAACAAAATTAAGAATACAAGAAATTTTAAGAAAGTATAGAGAAGGTTAAATAATTATACTTTTAATTCCATTTCAAGTAATTGTAAAAATTCTTTATTTGAGCTTGTTCTTTTCATTTTATTTATTAGAAATTCCATAGCATCAACGGTATCTTTACCTGATATTGCTTTTCTTAATGCCCATACTTTTTCAAGAACTTCCTTAGGTAATAAAAATTCTTCTCTTCTTGTTCCACTTCTATTTAAATCAATTGCTGGAAATATTCTTCTATCAGCTAATCTTCTATCCAAAACAATTTCCATATTTCCTGTTCCTTTAAATTCTTCGTATATAATATCATCCATTCTTGAACCCGTTTCAATTAAAGCAGTTGCAATGATTGTTAAACTTCCTCCTTCTTCAAGACTTCTTGCTGCTCCAAAGAATTTTTTAGGTCTTATTATCGCAGCAGCATCAAGTCCTCCTGTCATTGTTCTTCCAGAATGTGGAGCAATAACATTGTGAGCTCTTGTTAATCTTGTTATTGAATCAAGTAGAATAACTACATCCATTCCCATTTCAGCAAGTCTTTTTGCTCTTTCAAGAACAATATCCGCTATATATACATGTTTTTCTGCTGGTTGGTCAAATGTAGAATAGTATATTTCTGCTTCTGGAACAAGCCTTTTCATATCAGTCACTTCCTCTGGTCTCTCATCAATTAGAAGAATTATTAAATATATTTCAGGATGATTTATAACGATGCTTTGAGCAATTTTTTGAAGAAGAACTGTTTTTCCTGCTCTTGGTGGAGAAACAATAAGTCCTCTTTGTCCTTTTCCTATCGGGATAAATAAATCTATTATTCTTCTTGATAGATCTTCGTCTCCTGGAATTTCAAGATTTATTTTTTGTGTTGGATAAAATGGTGTTAATTTTTCAAAATCTCTTCTTTCAGTAATTTTATCAGCTTCAATATCATTAATCGTTTCAATTTTTACAAGTGAATGATACTTTTCTCCTTCTTTTGGAGCTTTTGCAAAACCGGCTATCATATCGCCTTCCTTTAATTTATATTTCCTTATAATCATAGGAGAAACATAAACATCATCTTGACTCGGTTGGAAGTTTTGATGAGGCATTCTCAAAAAGCCATATAAACCTTCTGGAATAATATCAAGAAGTCCCTCTTTGAAAACAAGTCCATCTTCGGTTGTTGTTCTTTCTATAATTTTCTTTATAAGTTCATCTTTTTTCATGTTTTCATATCCTTCTATATTCATCTGTTTAGCTATTTCATACAATTCCGAAAGTTTCTTTTGTTTTAATTCTCTTATGAGCATAATTTTCCACCTCCTTAAAGCATTTTTGTATTGTTTATGTATAAGTCAAATGAACAGTTTAAAACTTTTGCTGCCTTTTGAGCCATTATGGTTCTATCAAGAAAAATCTCAAAGAATTCAAGAACAGGAGCAATTTTTATATCTATATCAATTTTATAAGAAATTGTTCTATTTTCTTTTGAAACAATTATTTCTCTATTTATTGATGCATAATTTACTCTATCGTGAATATCAACATTTAGATTTTCAATCGTTCTCACTCTTGTCCTATGAACATCAGCTTTATCTGCTAATATAAGTGCTGCTGAAACTTCCGAAACCGGATATCCACTTGCCTCATGATGCGTTCCAATAGCACTTATAACTATTCCTATTTCTTCATAATTCATACCCATTTCTTTTAAAATATCATATGCAATCATAGCTCCGCTAACCTCATGATTTAGTCTGTTTATACTATTTCCAATATCGTGTAAATAACCTGCAATTTCTGCCAATTGTGCGAGTCTTTCAGGATATTCAAGCTCTCTTAAAATTCTACCTGCTTGATATGAAACCCAACCGACATGTCTAAAACCATGTTCTGTATATCCAAGTGATTCCAAACACTTGTCTGCAAGCATTATATAATATCTAACTTTTTCATTTTTCTTTAAGTCCTCTATTGTTATCATATTTACCTCCTTTTATATTTCACTTATAAATTTTGGATTTTCTTCAATATAATTCCCAATAACAACATAGTCTGCTCCAAATTCAAGAATTTTTTCAATTGTTTGAGTATCTCTTATTCCTCCCCCTACAATTAAAGGTAAGTTTGTCCATTTTCTTATTTTTGTTAAAATATCAAAATTTATATAATTTTTTCCTCCTGAACCACTTTCTAAATATATTGCTGAAAAATTCATGATTTCACAAACCTTAATAAAAGATAAAATAATATCTTCATTTTCAGATATTTCATAAGCTTTTGAAATGATAAATGAACTTGTCCATTTACTTGAAAGTAATAGATAACCACAAATATAAACATTTTTTTGAGATAATAAAATAGCATTTTTTAAAATTTCTGTCCAAAAATAATTATAATCATAAGTATTTAATGGAAATGGGATAAGAAATGCATCAAATTCATCATTTATCTGATAGGAACCTCCACAAAATGAAATTAGTGGTTTATTAATTTTCTTTTTAAAATTGGATAGGAATTTATGAAAACTAAAATTCTTTATTATGCTTCCTCCAAAAAATACAAAAGCTATATTTTCGTTATTATTTATATAATTGGAAATCATATCTATATCTTCAAACTTCCATTTATCAGGGTCAATTAGAATTATTTTCTTTTTATGGTTTCTTACAAACAATTAAATAGAATGGTGGCGGGCGGACTCGAACCGCCGACACGGGGCTTATGAGACCCCCGCTCTACCAGCTGAGCTACACCACCTAATGAGATAGCGGGGGAGGGATTTGAACCCTCGACCTCCGGGTTATGAGCCCGGCGAGCTACCTGGCTGCTCCACCCCGCGTTAGTTAGTTTGAAAATTTTAAAGCATAATTTTAAAATTTATGTGCCTTGTCCAATAATTCCCCCTCTACCTTCCCTATGGATACCCCCACTATATTTTAACTCATCCCCTCCCATATCAACCCCTCAATCAGCCAAATTACTATAACTA
>CBFGJN010000052.1:0-14042 GCA_965649115.1 Caldifarciminota bacterium
GGGAAGTTGAGGGGGGGCGAAGCCCCCCAAAGCATAAGAATGGGTATTTTAAAGCCGAAGGCTTATATTCAGGGTGGGTGGGAGAAGTATAGAAATAATTATATTTTCAGAATTACTACACACAGCAGATTTAACTCCCAATTATCCTTTAAAATTTCATAATGCTCCTTATAACTATTTTACTAACATTACTTATTATTGGTATTTTAATTTTTGTTCATGAATTGGGGCATTTTTTATTTGCTAAATTATTTAAAGTAAAAGTTGAAACATTTTCTATTGGATTTGGACCGGTTATTAAATCAATTAAAAAGGGTGAAACAACATATGCTATTTCATTACTTCCTATTGGAGGATATGTTAAAATGGCTGGTGATGAACCAAACTCTTATCAAGGTTATCCTTATGAGTTTTTATCAAAACCAAACTATCAGAAAATTTTAATTGTTTTAGCAGGTCCTTTATTCAACATTATTTTTGGATTTTTAATTTTTTATATTTATTTTCAAGTTTTTGGAATTACAAATATAAAAAATCCAGAAATATATAAAAGTGAAATTCCTCAAATTCAAAAAGGAGATATTATATTACAAGTTAATGGAAAACCTTTCAATGGTTGGTTCTTTTTACAAAGAGAAAATGAAAAAAAAGATGTCCAATTAAAAATTTTAAGAAACAATGATACAATAAATTTAACACTAAAAAGAAATGAAGTTTTTAAATTAACACCCAAAATTGAACCTATTATTGATAATGTTATAAAAGATTATCCCGCCTATCAAGCAGGTTTAAAGAAAGGAGATAAAATTATAGAGATAGATGGAGAAAAAGTTGAAGATTGGTCAGAAATAAGCAATATATTATCAAAAAAAGCAAATAAGGAAATTAAATTAAAATATGAAAGGAATGGAAAAATTTATGAAGTTCAAATAAAGGTAAAAAGTGATTTTGTAGAAAAAAAACAAGGTAGAATAGGAATTTCTAAAAAATTTGAAAAATTCATTCCAAATCCAATTTTGGCTTTTAATTTATCATTTGAAAAAACAATAGAATCTTCTTTACTTATATTTAAAGCTTTAATTGGATTTTTTACAGGTGAAACACCTCTAAATGCAGTTGGTGGTCCAATTATGATAGGTAAAACAATTTCAGAATCTACAAAAATTGGAATTGATTTTCTATTACTTTTAACAGGACTAATTTCAATAAACTTAGCAGTTATTAACCTATTACCAATACCTGCACTTGATGGAAGTCATATTTTAATTTTCTTAGTAGAAGGAATTTTAAGAAGAAAAATAAATCCAAAATTTTACTTTGCAATTCAATTAGTAGGTTTTATTTTTCTTATAATTCTAATGATTATTATTACTTTCTTTGATATTTATAGAATTTTAATGCCATGAAAGTTTCTGAAATTTCTAAAATTTTAAATAAAAATTTTCAAGGGGAGGATTTTGAAGTAAATTATGTTAGGGAGATTGAAAACGCAGATGAGAATTCAATAACATTTTTATTTGATAAAAAATATGATACTGATAAAATGGTTGGTCTTCTAATAAGTTCATTTATTCCAAGTAATATAAAATATAGAGCAATTATTCTATGTGAAGATGTTAAATTAGCCTTAATTAAAATTTTAGAATTATTTGATTGGCATAAAATATCAAAAGAAAAATTTATTTCAGAAAAATCAACAATAAATGAAAATGTTGAAATAGGCGATAAAACTACAATTATGGACTTTGTATATATTTCAAAAAATGTTAAAATTGGAAAGAATTGCTTAATTTATCCATTTGTTTATATTGGAGAAAATGTTAAAATTGGAGACAACTGTATAATTTATCCACATGTTTATATTGGAGAAAATTGCTTGATAGGAAATAATGTTATTTTACATTCAGGTGTTAAAATTGGTTCAGATGGTTTTGGATATTATAAGAATTTAAAAATTCCACAAATTGGAAATGTAATTATTGAAGATGATGTTGAGATTGGTGCTAATAGTTGTATTGATAGAGCAACAATTTCAAGCACAATTATTAAGAAGGGAACAAAAATTGATAATCTTGTTCAAATAGCACATAATGTTGTAATTGGAGAAAATTGTATTATAGCAAGCCAAGTTGGAATAGCAGGAAGCAGTAAAATTGGTAATAATGTTATTTTGGCAGGACAGGTTGGAATTGCAGACCATACAATTATTGAAGATAATGTAATTTTGCTTGCAAAAACAGGCGCAAATGGTCATATTAAAGGTAATAATATATATGGAAGTGCCATACCTCCCTTTGAAAGAACAAACTATTTAAGAATTATAAACATTATAAAAAAACTTCCAGAAATCTACGAGCTATTCAAGAGGCTTAGCTCATCAAATAAAGAAACATCCTCAAAAAATTCATAATAGTTATCACTCATAATAATATCATATCCATCAACAAAGTAAATATAATCTCTACAATTTTTTGAACCATAAAACTTATTACCCTTAACAACAATATATCCATCACTAAATGCCAAAAATTTAATTTCATTATCTATTTTTATCTCCTTATTTTCAAAACCTTTTGTTTTAATAACTGATTTTAAAGAACCATCCCTATGATAAGTTTTTATTTCACCATTAAGATAAGCAATAGAAAGATAGTCATCAAATCGCTTAATACCTGTAATGGGCTTTGAAGGATTATAAGATAAAACTTGCTTAATATCCCAAATATCAGTAAACAAATAAATTCCAAGTTTGTCACAAACACAATAATAATTCTTATATTTTGAGATAAGTTTAATCTCACTATTTGATATATTATATTCTCTAATTTCATCATTCTCCAAAACAACAATTTTACCATCTTCCGTTCCAAGGATTACTCTTTTGTTATCTAATAAATATGAACTAACTCTTAAATTTAATGTTTTTTGAACTTGTCCATTCAATTTACAAATATCAACTCTATCATCAAAAATTAAAAACAATAAATTATTATAAAAGAAATCATTCAAGCTAACTTTAATTGAATAAACTTCATCAAACTTTTCCAAATCAAAAACCTTCAAAACGCCATTACTATAAGCAAAAAGGTAATTATCAAAAATTTTAATTAGGTTAATTTTTTCATTTGAAATGTCAATTTTCTTTAACTTCTTCAACGTTTCAAATTCTTTAAAGGCGATTTTTTCTTTAAGCTTATAAACAAGAATATATCCATCACAGCCAAGAAATAGATAATTATCATTAAAGCATATAGAATAAACATTATCACTAATTTTGATAGATTTTTTAAGTTTATAATCGTTTAAATCATAAACTTTTAAATTATTCAATTTGTCAAATGTTATAAGAAAATCATTATTGTAAGAAAATGTAACTTCATCAGAAAGTGATAAAATAGCTGAATTTTTTTCAAAATCATAAAGGTAATGTGTTTTATCTTTCATAAGAATAAAATTTTTAATAAAACCAACGATATTTTCCGTAGGAATTTCATATTCAAAGACTTCTGATAAAGCTTTATTATTTTCAGAAGCATAAATAATTTCTCCTTCATGAATAAAAACAAATCCCTTATCTAAATCAATCCTAACATTCAATTGAGGTAATTTATCATAAACATCAGCCAAATCATAAACGATATCATTATCAAAAATTTTAACACCCTGCTTAATTTTACCATAATAAACATAAACAACATCATTATTTAATTCAAGAGACAAAATTTCACTTGGAAACTCTTTTTCATTTATTTTCACTTCTGACTTTATATTATAAACTATCAACTTATTTCCAATTGTATAAAACAGATAATCTTCAAGTTTTTCATAATGTCCATATCCACAACCATATTCCCCAATTTCTTTAAGAAAATAGAACCAATTTTCGTAATAAATCCAAAATCTAACAAGTCCATCTTCCCCTCTACTAAATAATAAATTATCTCTAAATTTTACATCTCTATATTTACTTTTCGTAGGAAATCTAAATTTTAAAACTGGATATGAAAATCCACTCTTTTTTAAACTTTCAATAAGCTCATCAGATATAAAACCATCTAAATTATCAATAGCGGAGGGTTCTATGGATAATGACTTCTTCAATAGAGAATAAAAGCTATCTAAAACCTTTTGAACATCAATAGCCATTTCCTTTGAGAGTATTTCTACAACAGTTTGCATTTTAACAGAACTTCCTTTATATAACTTATAGTATTCAACAAATCTTCCAATAAAAGCAATTTCCCAATCATTTAACTTAACCATTTTTTAACCTCCTTATTTTACAATAACTTTTTCAACATGTCCTTTACACTAAATATCTCAAAAGGAACTTTTGAACTAATGTAGCTGTTAAAAATAAAGCATTCCTATTCGTTCCCCAACAAGATGTACAATCTTCTGCAATTTTTATTCCACTTATAGGATTACCATTGAAATTCCCACCAGAAGCATTATTATTATCCTCATCAACCCAAAAAAGAAATGCTTTTACGATATTAGCATCTCTTGTTGACCCAAAGCAAACACTTCCTATGCTACTTCCTGTCATGTCCCACCTCCTAAGCTTATAATAACCTTAATTGCCTTTGGACTTCTTGCCACTTCAAAAGCTTTTTTTATTTCACTAAAACTGAATTTATGAGTTATTAGTTCTGATGGCTTAATAACTCCACTTGATATTAAATTTAAAGCAAATTTTGTATCTTCATGGCTTGAAGAATAACTTGGAATAATAGAAATTTCATTAAAGTAAATGTAATTTATATTCAATTTTAAAAATTCAGAAGGTGGTGTTGGTGCAAATAATATAATTCTACTTGCTTTATCTGCTAACTTTAAAGCAAACTCAACTGCTTCAATCGTAGGAGGTCCTACAATAATAAGGCTAAATTTTTCTTTAAAATTAAATTCATCAGGATGATAAACTTCATCAATTTTAGCCCAATTCTTAGCAATCTCCATTCTATTACTATTTAAATCAAATCCAACAACTTTTCTTGCTCCAAAAATTTTCAATAACTTACTATTTAAAAGACCCATAAATCCAAGACCAATAACCGCACAATTATCATAATTATTTAAATTAGCTTTTCTTATTGCTTTAATAGAACAAGCAAGGGGTTCAATTAAACAAGCATCTTCATCACTAACAAAATCTGGAATCTTTAAAACATCAACTTCATATATATTTTTTGGAATACTTATGATTTCACTAAAACCCCCTGGATAAATTTTTATTTTCCTCCAAGTTTCACAAGCAGTCCATTCTCCTCTTTTACAATAATCGCAATTTAAACAAGGTGCATGATGATGAACAAATACTCTATCACCAACCTTAAATTTAGCAATCGGTGATTTTATAACCTCACCAACAATTTCATGTCCTGGTGTATAGGGTGATTTTGACTTTACATACCAATCCATTAATTCACCTGTACAAATACCACACATTCTAACCTTTACTAAAAATTCTCCTTCTATTTCACCCTCTACAATTTTCAAATTTGCAAAATCATTAAATAATAAAAATTTCACTAACTTTCTCTTAAAGCACTAATTATTTGGTTTTCAAACCATTCTTTACTCCTATAACCGATAGCTTTTGCTTTGACTTTACCATCTTTACCAATAATGAATGTTGTTGGAAGACCATTAATACCACCGAATAATTTTTCTATATTATCATTAGAATAACCAATTATATAATTTATACCCATACTTTTTACAAATTCTTTAATTTGCGATTCCTTCTCACCAACATTAAGTCCTATAAATTGAACTTCATTTTTATATTTCTCTTGAAGCTCAATAAAATGAGGAATCTCCTTAGTACAAGGGGGACACCAAGTAGCCCAAAAATCAACAATAATAACTTTACCATAAAATTGAGACAAATCTAAAACTTTATTATCAATTGTTTTAAACTGAAAATTTGAAACTTTATCACTTGAAAAACTTTTCTCGCAACCTAACACAAATAAACCTAACCAAATAAACCTAAGCATAAACATAAAATGGGGGAATTTAACCCCCTTTATTTAAACTTAACAACAATTTTTTCTAACTTTATACCTCCTCCTTCATAATATCCAGGCTTTAAAACGAGGTTCCCTTCCTCAATAGGTAATCTACTCATTATGAATTGTTTAAGAATTCTCATTCTTTCTTCCATAACACCCATAGCCTCTGGACTTGGATAGTAAGTTATCTCAATAGGAGAAGTCCATGGATAATTCTCCTTCAATATATTTAATGCTTCTATAATTCTATCTTCTTGACCTTCTCTAAAAACAGCAAATCCCTTTTCAAAGACATCTCCAATATCAACAATTGTGTATTTATATCCACCTTCTTCATAATAATAACCTTTTACAGAAAAAGGCTTACTTAATTCTCTTCTTGTTTCTCTACCATCAGAAACTGTTATTCTATAATGGAATAATTGACCAGGTTCAGCTACAGCTTTACCTTTAGTATCTTTACCATCCCAATAAACAAAATCAGGTAATTTACCTTTTCCTGAGTACTCTTTTAATTTATTACCCCAAGAATCATAAATCTCAATTTTCCATTCTTTAACATTTCTATACTTCTTATTAAATTCACCAACATTTAAAGGAATTTCCCTATATACATTTATAGGATAAACAGGCTGACGGATAAACAAGTTTTCAAGCTTTATAACCTTTCTTATTTCATCTTCAATTGTTTTAGGAAGTCTAAGCTCAAGTTTTCTCTCCTTTCTATAAAGTAATGAATCTATTGGCTCAAAAGGAGCAAGTGTAACATCAGTTATTGGCTTAACAGCATCATCAATTGAGTACTCAGCCTTTTCAACAACTTCTTCCTCTTGCTCAGTTCCTGAACCAGCAGATTGTTGTTGTTGCTGTTGTTGTTGCTCCTGAGACATCAAAAAACTAACAAAAGCAAATAAAATTAAAAATTTAAATATTCTCATAATCTCCCTCCTTATGTTAGAACAAATCTAACAGTTAATCTTCCTTTTTCCTCAGGTTTTCCAGGTTTAGGAGCAAACTTCCACTGTTGAAGTGCTTGGATAGCAGCATTATCCAAATCAGCATAACCTGATGAACGGACAACTTGTATATTAAATACATTACCATTAGCATCTACTGAAAATGATAAAACGACAGTTCCTTCCCAACCTTGCTGTTTAGCTCTCTTCGGGTATATAGGTTTTACCCTATTGAGAATTTGCCTATTTGCTACTTCACCTTCAAGTTGCATACCAGCAGGAGCTGAAACACTCGCTACTTCCTGAACTGATGGAGCAGAAACTGTTGGTTTGCTAACCTCCACCCTAACCTCACTAGCAAGACTTGGATTTTGAGTAAGACTAACTGCACTTCCTCCACCAATACCACCACCTACATCAGTTCCAAGTCCAAGACCACCACTTCCTCCACCTTCAATTCCTCCACCAAGCGAAATAGCTGGCACTGCTTCTTTTGATAATATGTCAGATATACTAGCACCTTTACCAGTGACACCTACAACAACATCTGCAACGCCAACATCAGCTAAGTTTTGAGAACTAATATCTATTTCAGCTTGTAAATTAGCTATATTCTCTATATTTGTTTTACTTAAATCCACTTTAACATCAAGTTGTTCAGTCTGAACAGAAGGCATATTTAAAAGTCTTGGATCTATATTCACATTAACATCAAGTTTAGGACCACCACCAAGACCAGGTGTTGGTTTTGGGAGTTCTGTTGATCGAGTTAAGAGTTTTGAACTTAAATCAATTTTCTTTTCTTGACCAGGTTTATTATCTTCCTTCTTAGCTTGTTCAGGCTTCTTTTCCTCCTTCTTTTGAACTTCCTTTTTCATTTGTTCAACTTTCCTTTGAAGTTTTGGATTTAAAAACTTTGATTTCATAGCCTTTTCTTCAAGAAGTTGAATTTCCCTTAACCTTGCTTCCTCAATAGCCTTCGCTATCTGACTTCTTAATGTCCAAAGAACACCAGCATGGATAAGAATAGCAAAAATTAGAAAAATCAAGAACCTCCTCTTTGACCCCCTATCTTCCTCCCATTCTGGGAGGACCACTTGTCTCTCTCTCATGTTATCACCCCCTTATGTTGTTCTTTTGATAACTGCTAATGTTATCCTTTTACTTCCACCTCTTTTAACTGCATCAATAGCATCCAAAACTGTTTTCCAATCAACCGATTTGTCCGCTCTTATTACTACCAATTGTTCTCCCATTTCTGCATCAGGATTTTTTGATTTATATTCCTCTTGTGCTTGCTTAACTAATTGCGTTAATGTTTGTAAATCAACTTGTTTATCTTTAAAATACAATGTTCTATCTTTCTTTATAGAAACTGCTATACTTTGCTCTAAGTCAGCTTCTATTACCTTTGCCTTTGGAACTTCAACTTCAACACTTGTGCTTTGGAACATTTGCTTAGAAGCTATTATCAAAGTTATAAATATAAATGCAAAGATATTAGCAAGATTAAAGACTGCTTGTGCAACCTCGCCTTCTCCACCCTTAGCCTTTGCCATAATTAACCTCCTCTTTTCATTATTAAAACATCACCAGCACCCTTACTCTTTAAGAAATCTATCATTTGAACAACATTGTCATATACAACTTCATTATCAGCAGAAAGAAGAGCATTCTTTTCTATACTTCTTGCTAAGAGCTTTGGAACTAAATCTTCAAGTTGTTCCTGCGTAACAACTTTCTTATTTAATTCAATAGTCCCATCTGCTCTCATATGAATACTAACCTTAACATCGGTCTTAATTTGCTTTTGTTGTATAGGTCTATTTAATTTTGCTGCCATAGAACGACTTACAAAAATTCCTGATTCAACAAGAAAAGGAATTGTAAGAACGAAAACCTTTACAAGAGAACCCATAACATCGGTTAATGAAATGAGGCCCGCTGCGGGGACCTCAGCTTCTACTGAGCCATGTTCCATTCTTCTCCTTGGCATTAAAATCACCCCCTCGTTGCTTGATATTCCCTAAGGATAACTAAAAACTCTTGAACAGCTGCTTCAATTCTTGAAACAAGAACATCAACATTCCTATTAAAGATATTAAAGAAAATAACAGCCAATACTGCTATAATAAGTCCTGTCCATGTAGCTACAAGGGAAGTAGATATTCCTTCACCTACAACCTCTGGACCACCTGTTCCAGTGACTGCTATTTCGTGGAAAGCGTGGATTAGACCATCAACTGTTCCAAACAAACCAAGAAGAGGAGCTAAAACGCTTATAACACTTATAGGTGTTAATCTCTGAGTTAATCTATCCTTTTCGTTTAGAATTCTAGCGTACATAAGTTTCTCAACTTCTTCGGGAGGAAGTTCAGCATTTTGAAGGCCAACTCTTAGAACATTTCTTATAGGTGTATCTTGATCACCAAGTCTCTTCAATGCACCCTCAATATCTCCTTCTCTAAGATGTGTTAGCGTTTCCTTTACTATCCTATTAGCATCAGGTTCTCTTCTTCTGTTGTAAGCTATGAATCTTTCAATAACAAGAGCAATAAGGATAATTGAAACCACCAAGAGAATGAACATTGGGAAACTTGAAAAATAGGTTTTGGGTCCTACGACCCCATCCCAAACTGCATATAGTTTAAAGATCATCTTCCTTCACCTCCTTCTTATTTAGGTAAAATTTGTAAAATTTGATCTATTTGGCTTACCATTTGTGTATTTCCCTCTTGTTCAAATAATGTTCTTGCTTGTTGTAAATAAGTTATTGCTTCTCTTGAATTACCGAGTTGAGAATAAGAATAACCTATCCAATATAATGTATTTGCTTTGTTTTTACTTTCTGGAAACTTTTGCAATGCTTCTTGACCTATTTGAATAGCAGAATTAAAATCACTTGAAGCTAAATATGCTCTCATAAGGTAATCATAAACATTTTCAATTTGTTGTCCATTAGGGAAGAAATCTTTATATTTCTTTAATGCTTGAATTGCTTGTTGATATTTCTTCTGCTTCAAATATAAAGCACCAGCAGTATATAATGCTTCTGAGGATTTAGGACTGTTTGGAAATTCATTAGCTACCCTAAAGAATAAATCTGCTGCTTTTTCCTCATCACCATTTTGATAAGCCTGGGCTGCTTGATAGTATAAGGCTTCTGCTGCTTTATCACTTGCCGGATATTTTTGAGCAAGTTGTTCAGCGTACTTAGGATCTTGTGTTGAAGCAACTAAGTAAACATCTTCAACCCTTTTTCTAACATCAGGAGCAAGCTCGTGATCTGGATATAAGTATAAGAATTTCTCATATACTTGAATTGCTTTATCAAATTCTTTATTTACTGAATAGTTCCTACCTAATGAGTACATTGCTCTTGGTGTTATAGGATGACCAGGGAAATGCTCAACCTCCCATTCTAATAACGCTATCGCCTTATCAAGTTGTCCAGCTTTTACATAAATATCAGCTGCCCTATAAGCAGAAAGAGCAGCTCTTGGATGATCAGGATATTCATTAACTACCCTCTCCCAAAGTCTAACAGCATCACCATAAGATTTAAGTGCAAGAGCTGCAAATCCTTGGAAATACAAAGCTTCTCCACTTTCATACCTTGGAGTATATAATGCCGCAATAGCAAAGTCTTTAAATGCATCCATATATTCAACCTTATTGAATTTTGCAACACCTTTGCCAAGGAAAAGAGCAATAATTAATGAGGTATCACCTCTTGCTCTAACAGCACCATCTATGGAATTAAAGTGCGCCAGTGCATCATCATATCTTTTTTGATGATAAGCTATCCAACCAAGACCAAGCCTTGAAAGTATTACTAAATCTCTCGTTAATTGTTTCTTGATGTTTATATTATATCTTAATTCTGCTTCAGTATAAGCACCTGCATAATAGTGAGCTTCAGCTAAACCATAAACGTACCAACCTTTCCATAAATCAAATGAGGTATCTTGGGCTTCTGGTCTAATCGTATCTTGCATTTCAGAATAGTAGATATTACCTTTTAATAAGGCTTCCTTGAATTTCCTATCACGAACAAGTGATAACATCTCCATAGCCATAGAAGGTTTTCTTAGAAATGTTTGCTTATAATTTTCAATTACGAGCTCAAAATTCTTAGCAGCAGGTGTGAATTTTCCAAGAGAATAATCAATTGCACCTCTGGCATATTCACCGATTCCTGCCTCTTCTGGTGGGAATTTCATTTGCTTCAATTGATCAGCCATAGTATAAGACTTTAAAGTATCTCCAACAAAGAAATTAGCTTGCATAAGTCTTATAAATGAAACATTATAAATATCTTGATCATTTGCTTTTGAAAGTGCAGTTTCATAGTACTTAACAGCTTCCTTATATTTAGCTTTTGCATCATCTGCCTTCCCTTCTTGCTTATATTGATTACCCCATTCTCTTTCAGCATTTCCAGCAAAATAAGCAGCTAAATTAGCAAATTCAAAATTCTGCTTCTTTGAAATTAATGTTAATTTTTCAATAGAACTTTCAAATTCCTTCATTCTATATAAAGAAATACCCCAGTAGTACTGAACCCAATCTGAAAATAATGAACCATGATATTTTTCAATAAATGTTTTCGCTAGCTCAGCAGTCCCCTTATAATCACCATATATAAAATTAGCCTCAACCATAGCATAAGATATAAATGGTTCTCTTGGTGTATTCTTATATTTTTCTAATAGAACCTTATATACTCCAATAGCTTGAAGTGGTCTTTGTAATAATGCTAAACTTCTTGCATAATAAAATTGAGCTTCAGGAATATCAGTTATATCTTTTAATTTTTCAATAGCCTCATCATATCTTCCTTCTCTATAATCAATTATTCCAAGAAGCATCTTTGTTCTATTTGAATTTTTATAATATGGATATTTTTGAAGTTCTTGAATAACCTGCTTTGCTTCCTTAGGGTCTCTAAAATTCGTAAAGAATACTGAAATAGCATAAGCAACTTCACCTTTTAAATAAGGAAGTTTTTTCTCAATATATCCATCTTTATATAATGACATAAACTGATCATAAGCAGCTTTATAATCACCTCCATTAAATCTACACTCAGCTATTCTGTAAAGAAATTCTTTTTCATAACCGAATTTTCTAGCATCTGTAAGAAGTCTTCTATATATCCTTTCCGCTCTATCGTACTTTCCAGCAAAGAATAGTGCCTCTGCTTCTCTATATGATTTATAAAATTCTTCATAGGTCAAGCTTATAATCAAAATTGTACCCATCATATCCCTTTCACCCCCTTCTTAACATTTACTAATCCTCCTCTTCTTTTATATATCTTGCCATCTTCCGTTCTAACGATAAATTCATAATAATAAACACCTTTTCCTACATATCTACCTTCTTCATCAACAACATGCCAATAAATACATTCACTTGGTGGAGGACCATCCCCCCAATATGTCTTATAAATTTTACCCCATCTATTTGTTATATTAAATGTCCACCTTGAAACTTTTGAAGGTAAAATATACCTAAAACAAACCTTCGTAACACTTGCCTCAGCTTCTGGCAAAACTTCTATAATTTTAGGTGAAGATTCAGCCCAAACTGTATAACCAAAGAACTTAACAGTTAAACCAAATGTCCAAACTTTATTTTTACTTTCAGCTTTAATATCATTAACACTTACATCTCCTAATATATCAACAGTATTATAAACATAGATTAAACCCAAGCCTGCTGGAATTTTATGTTTTATGATTGAATCATTTGGATTATAATTATAGCCAAATCTTAAAAATAAAGGATAAAATGGATCAATTTCAAAACCAATAGATGCCAAATCTTGACTTTTAACATTTCTCGCAAATGTTGAATTTAAATCCATAGTCATTGCTAAACTTCTCCCAATAACAGGCAAAGGATAATTTGCTAATTGAATACCAAATCTTAAAGACAAGGCATTTGGTGTATCTAAATTCTCAGCAGTGAAACCAAACATAAAATAATCACTAAAATAAAAACTAAATCCACCATAAACATGTGGTCTTAAATTATTCTTTAATAATGTATCTGATGTCCATGGGTATTGAACACCAAGACCTATATTAAAACCACTAAAATTCCTTGCCAAAACACCATAAATCATACCATTTTTGGTTGTATCAATAGAACCTGCCAAACCAATTGAAATGAATCTATTTGGAATAACAATGCCACCACCATAATAACCATTTTGTGAATAAAATCCACCAATCATAACTCTACTTGCCATTGAAGCAGCAGAAGGATTAAAAAAGATACCATCAACCCTTTCAGCATATGCATTATAAGCAGAACCCATAGATATAGGATGAGGTCCAACCATTAAACTAAAAATAAAGTTTATCATATTCTATAATTTTAAAGCATAAGTTTTAAAAACTTTATAGACAGGCCCAGATGGATAAAGAATACTCTCAAAAAGCGTAATTTTTTCAATTTGGAACTCAAAATTAAATTCAATAGGTTTAAAGTTTATGGCTTTTAGTTTTTTATTTCTTGCTATGGTTATATGAGGAGAAAAGGGTTTATTATCGCCATAATTTTTAAAGCTCCTCTGAATATCCTTAGCTAAGTTTTCTAATTCTTCATTACTTTCAACACCTATCCAAAGAACATTTAATTCATCGCCATAAACAGGAAATTTACCCAAATTTTTAAGTCTTAAAGAAAAAACCCTATATCTATTTGAAATTTCATATAATTTTCTATCAATTTTATCTATTTCTTTATCAGTAATTTCACCAAGAAATTTTAATGTTATATGATAAAGATGATAATCAACCCACTTTAAATCTAAAACTTTAATCATATCTTCTATTTTACTATATATATAATTTTTTGCCTCTAAGGGTAAATCAAGACCTATAAACATTCTCATTTTTAAACCTCAAAAGTATAAACGAAAGCCCCAAAATTATAATGCCTTGTCCAATAATTCTGGAATTATTTATTTTTCTTTATTTTCCCACCCACCCTAAATAAAAGCCTTCGCCTTTAAAATACCCATTTTTTGCTTTGGGGGGCGAAGCCCCCCTAA
>CBFGJN010000053.1:0-13159 GCA_965649115.1 Caldifarciminota bacterium
AAATTCTTCCAGAGCTTTATAGAGTTTTGAAAAATGACAGATTTTTTATAACATTTTTTAGCACAAAGTACCTTCCAAAACTGTTTGAAAATAATCCCTTTACTTATTTTTGGCAGATTATTCTTTATTCGCCAGGTGCAGCAGTTCAATCACCAATTGGATTTACAAAATATATGTCGTGCTTTGTGTTTAAAAAGGGCTCACCAAAAATAAGAAAAAGAAAAAAAGATATTTTTATTGATACACCTACTAAAATGGTTGAACCTGATGAAGGTTTTATAGATCATCCAACCCCTAAGCCAAAAACATTTCTAGCGGAAATAATAGAAATGTTTTCTGATGAAGGAGATATTGTGTTAGATCCATTTATAGGGAGTGGTTCAACTGCGCTTGCTTGTATTATGACTGATAGAAATTATATTGGTTTTGAAATTGAAGAAAAATTTGTTAAATTAGCATTAGAAAGAATAGAAAAATTTAAGAAAAGAGGATTACAAAAGAAATTACTAACATGAAGGATTATTGTGAAGTTCCTGTCCCTCTAAGTAATCCAAAATCAAGATATAGAATAAGAAGAGGTAGAAACCATATTTCAGCTCCTACAAGGACAATTATTTTAGAAAGTGATATTTTAGAATGGCAAATTTTATATAAAGAATTATTAGATATTCTCAAAGGATCTTTCCAAAAAAGGATAATTGATAGAAATGACATTTTGAAAATAAAAAATTTTGCTTCAAACATAAATGAAAATGAATTCATAGAACAAAACAATAAGGTAATTTTTGAGGGAACAGATATTGAAATAAAAGGATTCAAGAAATTCTTTGAGAAATTTCCGATTTTCATTAAAGAAGGCAATTATTATGATATTGAAATTGCTCTAAAAGCAAGACAAATTGGAACAGGATTGCAATCTATGATTTATGTATGTATAAAAATGTCAAAAGTTTATGATTGTAATGGAAAACCAATTATAAATAGAGTAATAAAATCAAAGGAAAAAGGTGGAGTTTTGATTACGAAGGAAATGCTAATAGATATATTGAAAGCATTCTCAATTGCTTCAAAAAAACACAATCAAGATATATTAAAAATTTTATCGGAAATCCGTTAAAGGGATAATTGATTATCAATAACCTATTATTTAATGGTGGGCTCTATGCGGGGCTTCACCCCCCAAGGCATAAGATGGGAAATTTATAATCCAAAGACTTATATTCAGAATTATTGGACACAGCACTTAAAATTAAGCTTTAAACTTTTAAATATGCCAATATCAACAATCCATCACATGGTAGGCGGAATTTTATTATTGATTTATCTTCTTGCTTTGATAACTGCTTTTTTAAAAGAAGATATATCAAGAAAAGTTAGAATGGTTGGAGATATTGTTCTTTTTTTCCAGTATCTTATAGGTGTTATAATGCTTATTGTAGGTTTAAGTAATGTTCATTTACATTATATTTTCGCCTTATTACCTGTTATTTTAATTCCCTTCTCAAAAAAGCTTGGTTATAGAATTACAACACTATTATTTTTTATTATTATTCTGTTAGCTTATTTGTCAGGTTTAAAAAGAGGATTATGAAAAAATTGAGAGTTGAGGATATAATAAATAAAAAGGGAAAGGAAAAAATAACTTCATTAACTGCTTATGATTACATAACTGCTGATATTCTTGATAAAGCAGGAATAGATATTATTCTTGTTGGAGATTCATTATCAAATGTTATTCAAGGAAATAAAACAACAATTCCAGTTAGTATGGAGGAAATGATATATCACTCAAAAATTGTTTCAAAAGCAGTAAATAGAGCATTAGTAATTGGAGATATGCCATTTATGTCTTATCAAGTTTCTACTGAGGAAGGTATTAGAAATGCAATGAGATTTTTGAAAGAGGGGAATTGTGATGGTGTTAAAATCGAGGGAGGATTTGAAATTTTAGAATTGGTTAGGAGGCTTGTTAGTTATGGTGTTCCTGTAATGGGACATATTGGTTTAATGCCACAAAAAGTTAATATTTATGGATATAAGCTTGTTAAAGATGATAAATTATTAGATATTGCAAAAAGTTTAGAAGATGCAGGTGTATTTTCAATTGTTCTTGAAAAGGTTTCATATAATTTAGCAAAAAAAATAACGGATACTTTAAAAATTCCTACAATTGGAATAGCATCAGGTCCTTATTGCGATGGTCAAGTTTTGGTATTTCACGATATGATTGGGCTTACAGAACAAAAATTTAAATTTGTTCGTTTATATTTAAATGCTCGCGAGTTATTTACAGATGCTGTTAAGAAATATATAGAGGATGTAAAAAGTGGAAACTTCCCAAGCTTGGAGGAAAGTTATGAATAAAAAGTGTTATTTAATTATAACAGGAGGAACAGGCGGTCATATATTTCCTGCAATTGCTATTGCACAAGAATTGAAAGAAAGAAATTTAAAATATAAAATTGTTGTTATTGGTCCTAAAATTCAAACAAGGGCATTTGAACAGTTTAATGCTAAGGTTTATTATAAGCATGATAAGTTAAGTCTCATTATTCATACAATAAGAATTTTCAAAAATGTTTTATCTGAACCTAAAATAATAGCAACAGGTTCATATGCTTCATTTCCTGCTTTATTTTGGGCGTGGTTATTTAGAAAACCATATTATTTAATAGAAGAAAATGTTATTCCAGGAAGAGTAATTAAGTTTTTTAGTAAAAATGCAAAAATGGTTTTTTTACCATTTGAAGAAGCAAAAGAACATTTTAAAAGAAAAGATAATCTCTTTATAACGGGTGTTCCTGTTAGAATATTTAATAAAGTTTCTAAAAAAGAAGCAAGGGAAATTTTAAAAATTCCTGAAAAATCAAAGGTTGTGCTAGTATTAGGTGGAAGTCAAGGTTCAAGAAAGATAAATAGATTAGCAGTTAAAGTTGCCGAGAAATTATCAAATTATGAATTTATACTGATTGCAGGAAAGGATTATGATAGATTGTGGAATGATGTTTTTATTCCAAGAAATGTGAAAGTATTTGAATTTTTTGAAGATATGAGTGTTCCCTATATGGCAAGTGATATTGCAATTTCAAGAGCAGGTGGAAGTGCTATAAGTGAGCTCATTTACTTCAAAATTCCAACAATTTATATTCCTTATCCAAAAGCAAAAGACAATCATCAATATTATAATGCCAAAGCAGTTGTTGATAGAGGATTTGGAATAATGATAAAAGAAGACGATTTGGATGTAAATGTTTTAAAAGAAGCAATTATTGAAGTTATGGAAAACAGAGAAAGCTATAAAAAGAACATTTTAAAATATAATTATTCTGATGCAAGAGAGAGAATTGTTGATTACTTACAAGGAATTTTTGAAAAAGTATAACAAAGTTCTGAACTTAACTTCAAAAAATGTTAATTTGGATAAATTAATAAACCAAAGCATTTATATTGAAAAGTTCATAAGGAAGCACAGCAAAATTTTGGATGTTGGAAGTGGTGGAGGTATTGTAGGAATTCCCCTTAAAATTATAAGAAATGATTTAGTTGTTTATTTAATTGAAAGAAGTCAAAGAAAAAGCACATTTTTAGAAATTGTTATAAAAAAATTGAATTTAAGTGAAATTTTCGTGATAAATGAAGATTATAAAAATTTAAAAATAAACGAAAAATTTGATGTTATAATAGCAAGGGCAATAGGAAATTATGAAGTTTTTGTTAAAACCTTAAAGAAATTTTTAAAAGAGGATGGAAAGTTTATTATCTTTTCAGACTTTGAATGTGATGAGTTTAAAACAATTAAGGAAAAAATTGGGAATTTAACAATTAGTATTCTTTCAAGACGCCTTAGCCCCCCATAGCCGAAAAATGCTTGAAATAATAGGAGGCGAAGCCCCATGGCAAAAGTTGGGGTATTTATAAGCCTAAGGATTATATTTTATCAGAGTTTTGGTATTCGGCGAATTTAATGAGGGACTAATGGGCAAAGCCTCCCTTGCGGGAAAATGGGAATTTTTAAGCCGAAGGCTTATTTTAGCGTAATACCTAATTCTGCTTTGTCCAATAATTGAGGCTTGATTTTATTGGGGGTTTATCAAAAGAGGCGTAATCCTCTTACTCAAAAAAGCTCTTTCAAGGTGATTTTAAAATTTCTTTTAAAAATTCCAAAACACTATCTCTTACAATTTTAAGTTGTTCATTATGATTAATTCCTAAATGTCCATCAGTTATTGCCTCTACAAAATCCCACCTATCCATATAACCGTTATGATTTCCTCCTTTAATTAAAATCAATTTTTTTTGAGTTTTTAAGTTTTCATATATAATTTTTTGATTATATTCAAATTTTGTAATTTCATCATTTGTTCCTGCGAAAATTAAAACGGGAACATTAATTTTATTATAATTCAAAAATAATGCAGGGGGAGAAAATAGAAACAAGCATTTTATTGAGCTTCTTCTATATGAAACAATCATAGAAAAATAAGCACCGAGAGAATGTCCTCCAAGACAACTTTCATTTTTAATTGAACTATCTATTTTATTTAAATTATCAATAATTTTTATTATTTTAAAGGGAATTAAAGTAAGAAATAACCACCCCTTGTAATCTGGAATTATCGTTATAAAACCATTACTTGCTAAGAATTTGCCAAAGCTTTCATATCTTGATGAAGGACTATTCATTCCACCTGAAAATATAACAAAAGGATAAGAGCCTTCCGACTTTGGCTTATAAATATCAATATAATCTCCATTGAACTTAATACGTTTGTATTCAATATCAAAATTCAGAATTAGGATTAACATAGAATTTAAATTTTAATGGTTGTGGATACCTCATTTATGCTTTGTCCAGTAATTCTGGAAATATAATTATTTCTATATTTTCCCACCCGCCCTAAAAATAAGCCTTCGGCTTTAAAAAACCCCATCTTTTGCTATGGGGGGCTCCGCCCCCCATAAAGTGCCCCCATTATTTCAAGTATTTCAATTAATACTTAATAAGTAGTTGATAATCAATCACTTAGCAATAATTATTGGACAAAGCACCTCATTTATGCTGTGTCTAGTAATTTTGAAAATATGATTATTTCCATATTTTTCTACCCACCCTATATTTAAGCCTTTGGCTTAAACTTCGCCCCCATAAATCCCCCCGTAAAATATAATGTTTGATGGGAAAATATAGAAAAATAAAGAATTTTTTATTTAGTTTTTAAATTCAACTTTAAATAAAAGAACTGATATAAACATTATAAGAACGATTAAAAAACTGAATATCTGGTTAATTTGGAAGGCAAAAAATGTTAAGTTAAAAATTATAAAAATTGCTGAAATAATACCTCCAAGACTATCACCTGCTATTACACCACTACTATAAATAACACCATAATTTCTATTTAAAAATTTTGATATTAACCCACCAAGAAAAATTGAACTTGAAAGACCAAAAGGCAAGTACAATCCGACAGAAACAGCAAGAGCATTTATTCCGATTATTTCAAAAATGATAGATATTACTCCTCCAATTAATAGTAATAACCATGGCAAATTTCCTTCAAAAGAACTTTTAAGTATAATTGACATTAAAGTTGCCTGTGGAGCTGGCAAATCCTTTGAGCCAATAATATAAGCTTTATTTAGTATGGTCAAAACATATCCAATTATTATTGAAGAAACTAAAACTCCAATAATTAATGAGATTTGTTGATTTATGGGCTTTGAACCTACCAAATAACCTGTTTTTAAGTCCTGTGATGTATCACCTGACATAGCAGCTGCTATACAAACAATCGCCCCGATTGTAAGAGATATGAAAATTCCTTCAAACCCACTAAAACCTAATTTCTTAATAATTATTGAAACAATTAAAAGTGTTGATATTGTCATTCCTGAAATTGGATTTGATGAACTACCTACAATACCAACAATTCTTCCCGAAATGGCTGTAAATACTATTCCAAAAGCAAAAGCAAGGACTATTCCAATTAAATTAAAATGATATATAAAGTATGAAATTATAATAAGCAAAGCTATTGAAATTATAATAATATAAAAAGGAAGATCATTTTTTGATGTTTTAAAGTTTAAAAAGCTTTCAAAAGCTTTTAAATTCTTAATAAAACTAATAATTCCGCCAACAAGAACACCACCCGCCCCAATATATCTTATATAACTATGCCATATTTGTTCAAAATTGTAATTATTTATTAAAAATGAAATTAATGGTATAAAGACAAACCAACCTAAAACACCACCAATAAAAATATATGAACTAATTCTAATTCCAAGGATATAACCTGCTCCAATTAATGAAGGTGATAAATCTACTGAAAAAACTGAAAACTTGTTTATAATAATTGAAAAACTTGATTTTAGAATTGAAAAGACATTAGTTAAAATTCTGATAAAAAAACCAATAAAAAAACCAATAATAATATATATAAATTCAAAGCCCCTTGAAGGACTTATTAAAACTTCTGCACAAGCTCTACCTTCTGGATAAGGAAGAGTTTTATCATCTTCTTCTATAAACTTCTTTCTAAAAGGTATAAATGCTAAAACCCCAAGAATACCTCCAATACAAGAAGTAGCGAAAATATAGAAATAGCTAACATCGTAATTTAAAATTAGAAATGCTGGAATTGTAAATATCACACCTGCTGCTAATGCTTCACCTGCTGATGCTATCGTTTGAACGATATTATTTTCTTTAATTGAATTTCTTCTAAAAACAATTTGCATTATTGCCATAGATATTACTGCTGCTGGAATACTTGCTGAAACTGTCATTCCTGCTTTAAGTCCAAGATAAGCATTAGCCCCTGCAAAAACTATCGCTAAAATTACCCCTACAACTATTGAAAATAATGTAAGTTCCCTTTCGTTAATATGAAAATTTTAAACTTCTTTAGTCTAAAGATTTTTGCTGTGTCTAGTAATTCTAAAAATATCTATTTTTCTTTATTTTGCCCACCCACCCAAAAATAAGCCTACGGCTTATAAATCCCCCGTCTTATGCCTTGGGGGACAAAGCCCCCCATTAAATCAATTGATTATCAATAATTTAACACTATTTACTGGACAAAGCAAAAGATTTTTGCCTTGTCTATTAATTCTAAAACTATTTATTTCTCTATACTTTCCCTACCCACCCAAAAATAAGCCTTCAGCTTATAAATGCCCCATTTTTCGGCAGGGGACTAACATTTAATAAACTTCTTAATCTTTTAATAACCCAAATTTTTTTAATAATTCAACTTTAACAATTTTTGGAACAAAATTATCTATATTTCCACCAAGCATAGCTACTTCTTTAACAAGACTTGATGATAAAAAGAAGTACTCTTCTGACGGCATTAAAAAAATTGTTTCAATATCATTAAATAATTTTCTATTCATCCAAGCGATTTGAAATTCATAATCAAAATCAGAAACCGCCCTTATTCCTCTTATAATTACACTTACATTTAATTTCCTACACAAATCAACAAGGAGACCTTCAAATGTCAAAACTTCTACGTTTTCAATCCCTTTTAAACTTTCTTTAACCAAAAATAACCGTTCCTCTAATGTAAATAGTGGATTTTTATGCCTTGGTTGAGCTATTGCTATAATAACAATATCAAAAAGTTTTTTAGCTCTTTTGACAATATCAATATGAGCATTTGTAATAGGGTCAAATGTTCCTGGATATATAGCTCTTTTCATAATAAATTTTTCTCCATTATCTCAAAAATTTCGGATAATTCAAAGCTTTTGTGAAATCTCAAAATCACTATCCCAACGTTGTAAATTTCAAATATACTAAAACTATGAACCTTACTATTAAATAAACTCAAAATTTTTTCAATATCTATTTCTTCCCTCTTTTTGGATATCCCAACTATATAAAATCTTTCAGAAGATAAAACTTCATAAATTGTTTTTTCATTTGAAAGAAATCTCGTAAGTAAAATATAAGCAAATTTAATTTCTTCTGCTATTTCATTAGCAAACAAATTTAATCTCAAAATATCGTCATATTGATAAAATAATCGTTTTACAATTCTTTCAGAAACTTTATTTCCTAAAATTTCCATAACTTCATATAGTTTTTGAACATTTAAATTCCTAATCCCTTCATCAAAATCTCTAATTTTTGGAGCAATTTCAGAAATTGACCTTTTCAAAGAATTATAAACATCAATTTCATTTTCAAAATTTTCCAATAAAGCAGACAATTTTGCGTGAATAACCTGAACATTACCTCTTAACTTATTTTCAAAGGACAAAATTGAAAACTTATTCTTCTTTAATGTTTCAATCAAAATGTTTTCATTACATCGTTCATTAGAATGTAAAATTAAAAATAATCTTAAATCAATTCTATTTGTATCTATATCCTCAGGTAAAATTAACATTTGAGATATATTCGTTCTTTCAACTTCTGATATTAAATAAGGTATTAAAATTCTTCCATATAATTCCATACCCGCTCTAATTTTAAAGAATTTTAACCGTTTTTCTTTTGGCTTTGAAAATTCCTCTTTTAAATAATTTAAGATAATTGAGTGTTTATCTTCCGATATGAAATTCTCATTTTCATCTGTGATTTCAAGTCTTATAACGATTATTCCTTCATCAGTTATAAATTCTTTATCAAATTTTCTATGATAATTTCCAATAACCTCTTTTAATGCATCAAGAACATCATCTAAGGAAACATTTTCGTAATATCCAACAATTGTTAAACCTGTTAGCTTTTCTCTTTTGGTTATAAAATTATGAATATCAATTTGAACATTTTTCGTTTTCAAAAATTCTTTCTGTAATTTATAAGACTTATAAACAATATAAGCCAAATCTTCAACTTTTCTTTCAGATAAGTACTGCTCTGAACGAGAAAGAACAAATTTAATTAATTCGCCATTTTCACTAATAATATCTTTATATTCTTCTTCATCAGCTAAATCCTTCAATTTGTCCATTATTTCATTATAAATTTTAATTTTCTTTGTTCCTATGTTCAAAAGTTTTGTTAAAGATAATCCACCTTTTATTGCAGTTTTTAAAAGATTTAAAAATTTATTTCTATTTTGTTCAAGTCTTATAATTTCATTTTCATTTAAATTTTTTATTTTAAGAACAATAATTGCTTCATTATTTTCAGTTGCAAATGCATAAGCAAAATGGATATTAAAACCTTCATCGTGAAACAAACCAAGAACTGCATCCATAATGCCAGCCCAATCCTTTGCAATAATATATATTGTAAATACCTTTTTGTTATAATTAATCTCAACTTTTGGCTCATTAGTTTTTCTAAAATTTTCTAATAAACTTATAACTTTATGTTCATCTTCAACCGAAAGTTTTTCTAACATAACTAATTTTAAAATTTTAAAGGTTAATAATAATTACCTTGTAAAGAAAACACCAAGTTGTGAGGTTCCATAAGCAATAAAAGAAAACCTATATCCAGGATAAGGTTTAAATTTTTCAAGAATTTTATAATCTACTAAAAAAATTCTTATTTCATACCTACTATTTGGAGTATCAATATAATAAAATGGAATTAATATACTATCTGTTTCTTTTGGTAAAAAATCTGTCTGATAAACAAGTGTTGGATTTTTACTTTTATTTTCAAAGAAAACAACAAAATAATAGTTATGATTTTTAATATAATTACTATCAACCTTCCACTTAACGATTAAATTTTCGTTTAAATTAATATATTGAGATTCAGGTTTAATTATTACAAATGTATCAGGGACTTCAATTGTTGTAAATGGAATTTCCTCATAAATATCCCTATAATAAACTTTCAATGTATAATTGGTATTAGGAATGTACTGATAATTTGCAGAATAAAATGGATGGTAATAACTTAAACTTTTATCATTTAAATAAATCTGAGCATCAGAAATAACTTGTGAATTTTTAATATCATAAAACGCCACAAAAATCAAATCATTAGCAAAAATACCATACAAACTGTAATCAAATTCGCTTGTAGATTTTTTACATCCAAAAAGCATTAAAATAATAAAAAGTCTTTTCATCTTATCTTAATAATTAAAGTTGAACCTCTTCCTACAAAAATCAAAGAATTTGGAAAATTAGGATATGGTTCAAAATTATTTATTATACAAAAATTCCCGCTTATCAAAAGTAAATCATAATCAGTAATTTCTAAATTTGAAGTATTCAATTGGTAAGTTGTATCTGATATTGGAATATAACCAGTTGAAGCATTAAATTCTACACTACCTTTTTTCTTTAATAAAATCATATTTTTGCCACTTGGCATTCCAAAATATCTCCATTTCACATTTATTATATCACCTCTATTAACACTATCTTTATCAACCATAACCCTAATACTATCAAGATTTCCAGATAAGCAATCAATACTTACATTATAACTATCAAAAATTATCTCAACTTTATAGTTTTGATTATTTTTATAAATAGTAATAGTTGAATAACCAAGTGCAGAACTATTATAAGTTATCTGACTACCATTTATTTTAACAATAGCATCTTGAACATATAAATTATCACTTAGATTTTTTATCCTAATTAAACCAACAGCTAAACTATCAGGATATCCTGAAATTGTATTTATTGTACCTGCAATTGCATAACTTTTGGCTTGAAAAGAATTTTCATTTTTTGAACAAGAAATTAAAATCAAAATAAAAAAAATTATCATCTCCTAAAACCCAATCCAACATTAAAAATTGGAACATTATAATCTGGTCTTAAATACAATGAAAATCCTAATTGAATGAATTTTCTATTGTAAATTAAACATAACGAATTTAAGGATGTTATAAAGCTGAAATCTTTGTAATCATAAATCAATTTTAAAATTCCATAAAGGTACTTTTGATTATAAGGTTTAAAGGGTTTTATATTCAAATCAATATCATAAATCAACTCGGGTTTTATTGAAAAATTGGAAAAAATTTTGTTCTTTATTCCGAAATTTATTCTAAGATAATTCAAAGTATCTGAAAAATTCTCAAAGTTTTGAAATTGATTTTGACTTGTAAAGTTCATACTCACTGAGATATTTTCAAAAATTTTTCTTTCAAATCCAAAGTTAAATAAAAATTCTAGTAATTCTTTATTTCCTGATGGTGTTTCCGTTTTTTTTAGACTTTTACCATAAAATCCATTTATAAACAAATTATTTGATAAACCTGCCCTTTCAATAGTTGAATTATAACCCATACATCCAAAGAGAAAAATTAAAAAGATATAAAAAATTTTCAAGAAATAAATTTTAAAGGACATTTAATAAAAAACTTTTAATTCATCTATTCTTAAAATTTTTTCATTCTCAGCTTTGTTTAAAGCATATTCTATTTCTTCATTTATTTGATTTCTGTATTTTTCAATAATTTCATCGTTTAAAATTTTCTTTTCTTTTAAATAATTTTCAAATTTTTTTAAAGGATCAAATTGTTCATTCCAAATTTTAACGATTTCGGGATTTAAATATCTAGAATAATCTTCATCAGTCGTATGAGGTGTTAATCTATAAACAATAGCTTCTACGAATGCAGGTTTCCCTTTTGATTTAATCAATTTAATTGTTTTATAAACTTCAATAATATCTGTTCCATCAATTCTATAACTATCAATGATACCTGAAAACTTCTGGGCTAAGTTTTCATTTAATGTTTGAAAACCAATACCTTCTTTCTTCAATTGAATATCCTTTCTTGAAGGAACACTTATTGCAAGACCATTATTCTCACAAACAAATATAACATTAACATTATAAATTGTTGCCAAATTCAAACCTTCATAAAATTCACCTTCACTTGTCCCACCATCACCCAAATTTGTTAAAACCCAATAATTCTTATTACTTAACTTCCCTGCAAGCGCTAATCCTACCGCTTGGGGACACTGACTTGAAATTGTTACATAAAAATTTGTCATATTTAAATTGTCGGGAATTTTTTCACCAAGTGGATTTCCCCTCCAATACAAAAATGCATTATACAAAGGAAAACCAAATGTTATTGCAAGAGCTGTCCCTCTATAATAAGGCATTATCCAGTCATCTTTACTTAAAGCTAATGCACAACCCACTTGAACAGCCTCATGTCCTCTAAATGATGGATATGTACCAAGTCTTCCTTGTCTTCTCAAAATAAAACATTTTTCATCAAACATTCTAACTCTCAAAAGATGATAATAAAAGTTTAATAATTGTTCTTTATTGAATTCTAATTCTCCTTCCATAAGACTTCAATATAACTTCAAGAGGAAAAGGACCAATTATAGCCTTTGCATAAGTTGAATCAAATCTATAAATTTTAAGAATTCCGATAAATGTCTTTAAATAGGTTGTATCAACACTTGTAATATAAGCTGTATCTTTTTTTATAGTGGTATCATTACAAGCAAGTGTTTGAGGCTTTGTTTGATAGCGATACTTAACTTTAAAGAAATTACGAGAAAGGATTTTAAATGTACTATCATTACCACTTTCAACTACAACTTTGATTGTACTATCAACTTTAAAAGTATCAACATATATCCGTAAAGAACAAGGACTAATTTGTTGATTTGTAAAGAAAATTGTATCATATATAGGTTTTGATTGACTTTCAATGGGAACCCAACTTTCATTTAGCACAAGAGGAGCCTTAAAAATTTTATTTGAAATTTTAATTTGAGTATTGTTTAAGAATTGAAACTTTAATGTATCAATAACAAAAGGCTCATAAACATAAAGAGTATCATAAGTTTTATTTGATGTAGAAAGCGAAGAATCGTAAAATTCAACATTTAAATTTCCAAAAGTATCTTTTATAACTCTTATAAAAGTATCTTCAATTACGCTAGTAGAATCAATAGCATTTGTAATTTTAAATTTTGTAGTATCAATAGAATAGTATTTGTGAGATTTACCAATTCCAAAACCCCAATAAAGGAGAATATCGTATTTTGAAAATTGAGGATTTTGTGGAGATGAATTATCAGATTTTTTTGAACATCCAAAGAAAATCAAAATTAAAGTTAAAAGAAAATAAAACATACTTAAATTTTAAAGGATAGATAAAATTTGCTGTGTCTAGTAACTCTGAAATATAGATTATTTCTTTATTTCACCGACCTAACACCCCTTATGAAAAACCGCGAATAAAATGCT
>CBFGJN010000054.1:0-13061 GCA_965649115.1 Caldifarciminota bacterium
TAATGAATAGTTTTTATAGTTATAGTAATTTGGCTGATTGAGGGGTTGATATGGGAGGGGATGAGTTAAAATATAGTGGGGGTATCCATAGGGAAGGTAGAGGGGGAATTATTGGACAAGGCAATTTCAAACAAATATAAAGCTTTATTTAAATAATGCTCTTGTCTCAAATAAGACTCATAACTCACATTTTGAACTTTCTACATCCCACAATAATAATATTATGAATTTTGTTATGTCAAGAACAATAAATACGATAAATGAATTTAATGAATGCCAAAGAAATTGGACTGTAAGTGGAAGTGGGTCTATTGATTTTTCAAATGCTCAAAATTGGCACCCTGGCATTAAATTATTAGATGATCAGCAACTTTCTATTTCTTTCAATAAGTCGGGAACATTTATAACATGTAATGGTAAGAAATTTTATGTTTATATTAAAACTGATCCAAATTTAATCGTTAAGGGCTCTTGTAGGAAACCCGATGGTAGCTTAAAAATTTATTCAGGTAGAATTATAAAAACAATAACTGATAGCTCATCGTTCAACAAAACAATTACGATTGAATGGAATAACTGTCAAGAAAATCCTAACATTTCTCAATAATTCAAAGGGGGGTTCTCCCCCTATAAAAAACCTTTAAAATAAGGCTTATTTTCAGGGCGGGTTTATATTTCCTGAATTATGCTTTGTCTAATAAATAGTGTTAAGTCTAAAGTTATAAGCCGAAGGCTTAATATCAGGGTGAAAGGCGAAGCCTTTAAAATTTCAAAATGTCAAAAACATATATTTTATGGTTTGATCAGATTTCAAACAAAGATATAAAAATTGTAGGTGGTAAGAATGCAAGTATTGGTGAAATGTACAATGCATTAACATCAAAGGGTATAAAAGTTCCTTATGGATTTGCTATTACTACAATCGCTTATGAGTATTTCCTTGAATATAATAAACTAAAAGAAAGAATTAAAAAAATTATTGAAAGTCTTAATAGGGATGATATAAATGATTTGAGAAGAAAAGGAGAAATTATAAGAAGCTTAATAATATCCGGCGATTACCCCTTAGATTTAAGGAATGCTATTGAAGTTGCTTATAGAAAACTTTGTGAGTTTTATAATCAAGGTAATGTTGATGTAGCAGTTAGAAGTTCAGCAACAGCAGAAGACCTACCGAATTTTTCATTTGCTGGACAACAAGATACATATTTAAATGTCAGAGGAATTGAAAACATATATTATTATGTAAAAAGATGTTTTGCCTCACTATTTACAGATAGAGCAATTGCTTATAGGGAAGATAATGGATTTGATCACTTTGAAGTAAAAATTAGTGTAGGAATTCAAAAAATGGTTCGTTCAGACTTAGCAAGTAGTGGTGTTTTATTTACAATTCACACAGATTCAGGTTTTGAAGATGTTATTGTAATTGAGTCAATTTATGGACTTGGAGAAGCTGTTGTAAGAGGTGAGGAGATTCCCGATGAGTTTATTGTTCATAAAAGAACGTTAAAAGATGGATATAAACCAATTCTTATGAGAAAGATGGGTTTAAAAGAACATAAACAAGTTTATGATGAAATTCATGGTGGCACAAAATCTATTTTAGTAAGAGCTAATGAAAGAAATAAATTTTCTTTAAGTGATGAAGAAATTTTAAAACTTTCAAAATGGGCTATACTTATAGAAGAACACTACGCAAGACCTATGGATATAGAGTGGGCAAAGGATGGAATTGAAAATGAAATTTATATTGTCCAAGCAAGACCCGAGACTATTCATAAAGGAGCAAAGAAAAAAACTATTGAAATATATAAACTAAAAGAAAAGAAAGAACCAATTTTAAAAGGTATAGCAATTGGAAATAAAATTTCACATGGGAAAGTTAGAGTTTTATATAGCCCTGATCAGATGAATGAATTTAAGAAAGGAGAGATATTAGTGACAGAAATTACCAATCCTGATTGGGAGCCTATTATGAAATTAGCAAGTGCTATAATTACGGAAAAAGGTGGTAGAACATCACATGCTGCAATTGTTAGCAGGGAACTTGGAATACCTGCAATTGTGGGAGTTAAAAATGCTTTAAATGTATTAAAGGATGGTTTGGAAATTACAATAAATTGTGCTGATGGTGAGGAAGGATATATATATGAAGGTTATCTTAAATATGAAATTGAAGAAATTAATTTAGAAAATTTAAAAAGACCAAAAACAAAAATTATGATGAATGTAGGTAATCCAACAGAAGCATTTAGACATGCTTTGATACCTAATGATGGTGTAGGTCTTGCTAGAATGGAATTTATCTATGCTAATTGGATACAAATTCATCCACTGGCATTATTGAATTTTAATAAACTTGAAAATGAAGAACTAAAAAGAAAAATTTTAGATATTGCTGTTGGTTATAATTCTTTAAGGGATTTCTTCATATATAAGTTGGCAGAAGGAATAGGTTCAATAGCAGGAGCATTTTATCCAAATGATGTAATTGTTAGATTTTCTGACTTTAAATCCAACGAGTATGCTAAGTTAATTGGAGGATATTTATTTGAACCAAAAGAAGAAAATCCTATGCTTGGTTTTAGAGGAGCAAGTAGATACTATTCGGATTTATTTAAAGAAGCATTTATAATGGAAGTGGAAGCAATTAAAATTGTAAGGGAAGAAATGGGTTTTAAAAATGTAAAAGTCATGATTCCTTTTTGTAGAACACCTGATGAAGGATTAAGAGTTCTTAAAATTATGGAAGAAGCTGGTTATGGACAGCATAAAAATGATCTTGAAGTTTATGTAATGGCTGAAATTCCTTCAAATATCATTTTAGCGGATGAATTTGCTCAAATTTTTGATGGATTTTCAATAGGTTCTAATGATTTAACTCAATTAACACTTGGTGTAGATAGGGATTCTTCATTAGTAGCGAATGTTTTTGATGAAAGAAATAGAGCAGTTTTATATATGATTGAAAAATTGATAAAAACTGCTAAAAAATATAATAAAAAAGTTGGTATATGTGGTCAAGCACCAAGTGATTATCCTGAAATTGTTGAATTTTTAGTAAAAAATGGTATAGATAGTATATCTTTAAATCCTGACGCTGTTCTAAAAACCACACTTTTAGTTCTTGAAATTGAAGAAAAATTATGATTATATTAATAAGTTTTTGGTCAGATTTAAAAGCTTACTTTAATAACTATTATAATCTTAAGAAAACTTTCAATTCGGCAGAAAAATTATATAATCAAGGAAATATAAATTCTGCAATGGAAAATTATAGAAAAATTGAAGAAAAAGCTTCAAAAATTATAAAATTACATAGCAATTCAAAATTTGTAGATGATGCTCTATATATGCTAGCTGTTAGTTATTCAAGATTAGGTGAATATACAAAAGCGGAACAAAAATTTAGAGAGTTATGGACATTATTTCCAAATAGTAAGCTTATAAATAAAGCAAAAGTTGAATATGGAATTATGCTATTTAATAGTAATAGATTAGACGAAGCAATTATTTATCTTTCAGAAATTAATGATAAAAGAGCAAAATTTTATCTTATGAAATCATATTACAAATTAGGAAATTACCAAAAAGCATTAGAAATTGCTAATAAAATTAAAAGTGATAAGTCATTTGAAAATAATTTAGACTTTAAAATCTCGCTTGCTAATACCTATTTAAAAACAAATAATTTAAGTTTTGCTGAAAATCTAATTGAAGAAATAACAAAAATTTCAAACATAAATGATACAATAAAAATTAATCTGTTAGTGAATTTGTCTGATGCCTATTTAGAAAATGGAAATTTTGAAAATTCTCTAAAAGCAATAAATAAAATTAGTTATAAAGATAGTACAAGTTCTGAATTTTTTGTAAAATTGAAAATTTCTAAAATTTTACTTATGAAAGGAGACACTAACAAAGCATTAGAAATTCTTGAATACTTATCAAACTTAGCTTATGATAGCACAAAATTTTTAAGTTATTATTATCTTGGAAATATATATGAGAACAGGGAAGATTTTGATAAGGCTTTGGATTTCTATGAAAAGGCAATGAGTGGAGGTATTAAATTAGCTCAAAATAGAAAAGAAATTATTATGAAATTAAAATCTATGAAGGATGAGAAAAATTATAAAAAACTTTATAGGCTTGCAGAAACATTTTATTTAGATTTAAAAAAACCCGATTTAGCACTAAATGTTTTAGAAAAAATTATAAATGAAAGCAACGATGAAAAATTAAAAAATAAGGCAATGTTATTCTCAATTTACATTTATTCAAAAGTTTTAAATGATAAACAAAAGGCTTATGAATTATATAAAAATTTAAATGAACCTTGGCTTGTTAATATAGCAAGAAAATGGATAGAGTAAAAAAAATTTTAATAGACCCTGGACATGGAGGAAGTGAATTTGGAGCAGTTTATAAAGATATTTTTGAAAAGGATATTAATTTAAAAACGGCGCAAAAATTGAGGTTATTTCTTGAAAAAGATGAAAATTTTGAAGTTTTCTTAACAAGATATGAGGATAGAGAATTAACATTGAAAGATAGGGTTGATTTAACAAATAAAATTATGCCCGATATGTTTATATCAATCCATCATAATAGTAGTTATGAAAATTTTGAAAATAGAATTGAAGTTTATTATAAATGGGAAGAGGATGGACCATCATATAAATTTGCTCAAATTGTTAATAGGTTCCTAAAAAAATTTTTAAAAATTCCTTCACAAAAACCTATGCCTGCATTTTATACTGTTTTAAGAAATAATATAGATGTGAGTGTTCTTTTAGAACCATATTATTTAAAATTTTATAATGAAGATTTACCTGAATTGACTGCAATTGCTATTTATGAAGCAATAAAAGAATTTTTTAGATGGGATTATCCAAAAATTAAAAGTTTTGAAATAAAAAATAATTTTTTAATTTTAGATGTTGAAGGAAGATGGGATGCTGAAAAAAGTTTAGCGAAAATAGACAATGAAAGAGTTTTAATTGAAAAGCGAGAAAACAAGGCTCATATTTATATTACAAAAAGTGGAAATTTAAAAGTTATTTTAAGGAATTATAATGGTTTCCCTTCAAAAATGATAGAAATGAAAATAAATAATGTATTCAGTAGTTATTCAATTGATGTCTTTCCAGGTTTTAAGAATATGCCAAATTTAATAAATATAAACTTTTATGATATATTTTTTCAGAAAATTTCTGATGGATTTGAAGTAGAAATAAAAATAAATGGATTTCCATTTAATGCTAAAACAAGAGATGGTAAAGTTTCTTTTATCTTTGAAGAAAAATCCGAGGTTTATGAAATTGAAATAAAAGTTTTAAATAATATATTTAGTGAGATTATTGAATTAAAAGATGGTTTCATGTATTGGGGAAAATTTGAAGATGTTAAAGATGGTTATGGATTGAGTGATAATAAAATCTATAAAATTTTTAATGGATATATATTTTCAAATGTTCCAAAATTGAAAATTATAGCAAGAGGTTTTCAACCTTTTGAAGTTGATTTATCAAAAGAACAATTCTACAAACCTTTGAAATTGTATAATGGTGTATTTCATGATAAGAAAATTCTTATTTTATACGATGAGATTGAAAATTGTTATGAAATTTCTTCAAGACTTTGGTTCTTTGGAGCAAATGTTGAAATTTTAAGATATGATGATGAACTAAATGCTATCAAAAAAGCTGTTGAATTTAATAGTGATGTTTTATTATTTTTTAAATTCTCTGAAAGCGAAATTATTAAATTTTATGAAATGGATAGGTATGGAGAAAAACTTGCTAAAATTCTTTCAAAACATTTAAATATGTTTTGGACCTATTCAAGTTATCAAATTTTAATTCAACCATTTGGAGCAAGAATTCTATTTGAAATAAATTACTTAGATGAGGAAAGGATAAGAAAAATTATATCAGCTCTTAAAGAGTACTTTGAAAGCTAATTCAATAGCTAATCTATCTACTATCATTATTCCCTTTGGTTTTAGCTTAATCCTATTGTTTTTATATTCCAAATAAGGTTCTAATAGTTCATCCAACTCAAAATTTTCCACATAATAACCATCACTTAACCTTAAAGATAAGTAAATTTCTTCAAGTTTTATTTGTTCATCATTTAAAATTTCAAATTGTCTATATTTTTTATAATCCTCCATATATAAATTTATATCTTCAACATTTTTGTACCTTATGTTGGGCTTTATAAATGAACTTGCAGAAGGTCCGACACCAATATAATTTTCTCTTTTCCAATAAATTAAATTATGCCTACATTCAAATCCCTTTTTTGCATAATTTGAAATTTCATATCTATAAAATCCAAACTTTTCTAAAATTTCATCTCTTATTAAAAACATTTTTTCAAGTTTTTCATCATCTAATAGTTTAACATTTAATTTTTCAAATGGTGTTCCTTCTTCAATTGTTAATAAATATGTTGAAATGTGGGTTATAGGGAAGTTAGCAATTTCTTCAAGTGTTTTTTTAAATTCTTCAATCGTTTGAGAATATAATCCAAAAATTATATCAACATTTACATTATCAAATCCAATTTTGTTTATCAGGTCAATTTTTCTATAAATATCTTTTTTCCTATGTAATCTTCCATAGAATTTTAGCTCATTATCATTTAAACTTTGAATACCAAGACTTAATCTGTTAATCCCATAATCCTTAAAAATTAAGAGTTTATCTAAATTTACAAGTTCAGGATTTAGTTCTATTGTCCATTCATAATTATTTTCAAGTTTTATATTTTTATGAATAATTTCAAAAAGTTCAATAAGTTCATTGTTTTCTAAAAAATTTGGTGTTCCACCTCCTATAAAAATTGTATTATAAAATCCACTATTCTCCTCAATCTCATACTCTAAAACTTTTAAAAAATTTTCAACAATTTTTTTATTTTTAGGAATAATTTTATAAAATGAACAATAAGGACACTTTACTTTACAAAATGGAATGTGAATATAAAATCCTATCAATTAAAGGACTGTTATAACCTTTGCTATATTTCTCGGTTTATCAACATCACAACCTCTTAGATTAGCAATATGATATGCAAGCAATTGAAGTGGAACAATAGATACAATAGGTGTTAAAAATTCATCAATAATTGGAATTTCTATAACTTCTTCTGAAATTTCTCTCATTTTTTCATCATTTTCGCTTACAATTGATATAATTTTTCCTCCCCTTGTGAATACTTCATTTGCATTTGAGAATGTTTTTTCATATACGCTTGTTTTAGGATTTATTATTACAACAGGCCAATTTTCATCAATTAAGGCAAGTGGTCCGTGTTTCATTTCACCAGCAGCATAACCTGTAGCATGAATATATGAAATTTCTTTTAATTTTAATGCACCTTCAAGCGCAGTAGGATAATTAATTCCCCTTCCTAAAAACATAAAGTGATTTGATTTATGAAATTTTTGAGCAATATATTGAATTTGAGCATCTTTATATAAAATAGCACTCAAAATGTAAGGTAATTTTCTAATTTCGTTAATATAATAGTCAATCGTCTTTTTATCAACATAACCTTTTAAATATCCAAGTTCTAACGCTAAAAATAATAGAATTGTAATTTGTGCTGTGTAGGCTTTTGTTGAAGCAACGCCAATTTCAGGACCAGCATTAATATAAATTACATAATCACTTTCTCTTGCTATTGAACTATCTACAACATTTACAATTGATAAAACTTCAAGTCCTAATTTTTTAGCAAGCCTTAAACCTTCCAAGGTATCCATCGTTTCACCCGATTGACTAATAGCCATTACAAGTGTTTTATCATCTACAATTCTATGAGAGAATTCAGAAGAATAATCTGCATCAACGGGTATTTTTGCAAAATTTTCAATTAAATATCTTCCTACAAGTCCAGCGTGTAGTGATGTTCCTGCCGCTTGGATGATAATTCTATTTTTATTCAAAAGCATTTTTCTTAAATTATGGTCTTTAAGAAGTAAAAACTCACCTTCCCTAATGTATTTATTTATATTTCTTTCAATAACATCAGGTTGTTCATAAATTTCCTTTAACATAAAGTGTGGATAGGGACCTTTTTCAGCCATTTGTGCATCCCATTCAATTTCTCTAATTTGTTTTTCCTTTACATTCCCATTAAAATCTATTATTTTATAACTATCTGCTTTCAAAATTGCTATCTCTTCGTTATCAAGAACGATAATTTTCTTTGTATGAGGCAATATCGCAGGAATATCAGATGAAAGGAACATTTCATTTTTTCCTATACCCACAATTAAAGGAGAATCTTTTCTAACACCAATAAGAATATCAGGATAGTCTAAATTTAATATAGCAAGAGCAAATGTCCCAACTAGACGACTAATAGTTTTTAAAACCGATTTTATATAATCATTTTCTTCTTTTAGATATTCTTCAATTAAGTGCGCTATTACTTCTGTATCTGTTTCAGATAAAAACTTATGTCCTTTATTTACTAATTCTTCTTTAAGTTCTAAGTAGTTTTCAATTATACCATTATGAACAACAGCAATTTTACCATTTGAATCTAAGTGAGGGTGAGCATTCTCATCAGAAACTTTTCCGTGTGTTGCCCATCTTGTATGACCAATACCTATTTTTGAAGGCGGTAAATTAATTTTTTCAAGTTCTTTTTTTAAATCAGAAATTCTACCTTTTTTCTTCAAAATAAAAAAATTATTTTTGTTATCAATAAGTGCAATTCCTGCTGAATCATATCCTCTATATTCTAATCTTTCAAGTCCTACAATAATTGTTGATTCTACATCTTTTTGACCTTTTCCTACATATCCGAAGATTCCACACATAATATGCCGAGGGAGGGACTTGAACCCTCACTCCCACGAGGGGAAGCGGATTTTGAATCCGCCGCGTCTGCCAATTCCGCCACCCCGGCAAAGTAAAGTTTTTAAATTTTAAAGCATTAGAGAATATATTTTTTTAAATGTCTATTTTTTTCTAAGGGGCTATTGATAGGCTTATTTCTGCGCGAGTAAAAGAAAGAAAAATAAATATCCTTTAAAATTTTAATATGCTTTTTATAGCTTTAAATTTGGCAGTATCTCAAAAGTGTTTAACACCTCAAATGATTGAAAACTTCCAAAAAGGAAACTTTCATATTTTGGCAAGACCAACACTAAGTGGTCCTGAACAAACAATTCAAACACTACATTTTATTATCCACTATACAACAAGTGGTTCAGATGCTGTAAGTCCGGCTTATGCTGAAAGTGTAGCTGTTTTTGCTGAATATTCTTGGCAAAAAGAAGTTAATGAATTTGGATGGTTTGCACCTCCTCCAGATTACAATCAAGGTGGAGATAATAGATATGATATTTATATTCAAAATCTTGGAAGTGGTGTTCTTGGATATACTGCACCTGAAAATAATTATGGGGGTTATGGAACGGAAGGTGCTACAAGCTATATTGTAATTGGAACTAATATAGATAGTTATTATGGAATTGGTGTTCTTAAAGTAACCGTTGCTCACGAATTTCATCATGCTATTCAATTTGCATATACTGCTAATGATGATGCTTTCTTTTATGAAAATACTTCAACATGGATGGAAGATATGGTTTATGATGATGTTAATGATTACATAGGTTATCTTGGGATAAGTGGGCAAAGTCCATTGACTGTTCCACATTATAAGATAAACACATTTCAAAATAGTGGTTTATATCAATATGCAGGAGCTTTATTTCCTTATTTTATATATGAGTACTTTTCAAATAATCAACAACCCATGAAAGATATATGGTATCAAATGGGAACAAACTCTGGAAATAATACTTTAAATGATATTTTTGATGTTCTTTTAAATAGCTATTCAAAACCACAAGACACAATTTTATCCTATTATGCTATTTGGAGATTCTTTACAGGAACAAGATGGAATGATGGAATTAACTATCGTTATAGTGAAGGAAACTTATATCCTACATCTTCTTTATTAAAAAATATAACTTCTTATCCTGTAATTGATAGTAATCAAAATCAACAAATTCAAAATCCAGGTGGAGCTAACTTCATAAGACTTTCAAGTTATAATGGTTCATTAAGAATAGTTATTAAATTCAAGCAATGTTCAAATTGTGCGAAGGTTTATCTTTTAAGAATACCAGGGCCAGTTTTAAATGACATTACGGGAAATGGGGATTCAATTGATGTTAGTTTTAATTTTTCAGGTTATAGCTATTCAGCTATTATTGTTGTTTCAAAACAGCTTGGAGGCTCAAATATCATTTATAGATATAAAATTATGCCTACAAGTGAAATTGTTGAAAATATAAATGATAACTATAAAATTGTTGTTGAAAGAAGAAATGTTAAAGTCTTAACGAATGATAAAAATTATGAATTTAAATTATTTGATTTAAGTGGAAAGCTTATTGAAAATAGAAATCTAAAAAGTGGTGCTTATTTCTACATTCTTAAAACAAAAGATAAGACTTATAAAGGCAAAATTTTAATAAACTAATGGCACCTGCTATAAAGTCATTTTCTGTTTTATTTATTTTAGAGGGGGGTTTTGCCCCCATTTATGAAGAATATCTTCTTTTGAAAAACGATAGAGCAATTATTAAAAATGGTTTAAATTTTTATGAAGTGAAAATTTTGGATAAAAGAATTTATAAATTAATTGAAAATTTATGTAAAAAAGAAAAATTTGATTTTGAGGAAACACCTCTTCCTACTGACTTACCAACGTTGGAAATTTTAATAAACAAACCTTGTAAAAAAGAAATTAAAATGTACGGTGTTGGTTTTGGAAATAAAGAAGATAGAAAGCTCTTAAACGAAATATACAATCTAACGAGAAATTTAAAATTCAAAATAATTAAGGAAACGATCCCTAAAAAGCTTATTATTAACTACTACAAAATTGACAATTTTGAAAAACAAAATTATATTATTTTAGATGAATTTAACATCTCAAATGAAACGGGAACAATTGAAATTGAAGATAGTTCAAAAATTTCAAAAATTTTAAACAAACTAAAAAATTATAATGGAAGATTTATTTATTTTAAAAATGGTGAAAATTTTTATCAAGCAGTTTTACTATTCAAACTCTCGTTTTAATGGTCTTTTAATTAGCATTTTTATACCTTCATTAACATCAATTTCAGAATTAAGAATTTTCTTTATGACTTTTACAATAGGCATTTCAATTTGTCTTTGTTTTGATATTTCATAAACAAAGAATGTTGTTCTTATCCCCTCTGCTACCATATTTTTCTCACTTAATTCTTTTAATATATCATTTAAATGATAACCAAGTCCAAGCTTATATCCCACAAAGTGATTTCTTGAATGTTCGGAAAATGATGTTGTTATTAAATCTCCAATACCACTTAATCCTGAAAATGTTATTTTTCTTGCTCCAAAGCTAACTCCAAACTTTACCATCTCATTTAAAGCTCTCGTTAATAAGCTTGATTTCGCATTTAATCCAAGATTTAAAGCATCAATAATTCCACCTGCAATTGCATATATATTCTTTAATGAGCCTCCTATTTCTACACCTATTACATCATCCCATATATAGGGTCTAAAATAATCATTAAATAAACTTTCTTGAAAAACTTTAGCAATTTTTAAATCATAGCTTGCTATAATTGTAGCAGAAGGTTTCCTTTGTGCTATTTCTATTGCTATATTTGGACCTGAAATTAAAGCATAATTTTTATTTTGAAAAATTTCTTCAAATATCTCACTTTTAAATTTTAATTCTTCTGTAAAGCCTTTTGTGGCAATTAAAAACAATTTATTCTTAAAATTTTTTAATTTGGTTAAAGTTTCTAAAAATGCAAATGAAGGAACAGCTATAATAACAAAATCGCAGTTTTTAGCATCATCTAAATTTAGTGTAAATTCAATATCTTTTGGAATTTCAATACCTTTTTCAAGTCTTTCAGTTTCAAGTTTTTTTAATTTTTCTTCACTTCTAATAAAAACGATAACCTTATGCTTATTTTCAGATAGAATTTTAGCAATTGTTAATCCCCAAGAACCTGAACCAACAATAAAAAATTTATGCACTTCTTGCCAAATTTATCATAACTCTTATGTACCTAAAAGCTCTTATAAAGTCATTTTCTCTAAAAAGGATTTTATTTCCATCAATTCTTTGGACAATTGGTAAAATTTCAATAATATCTACCATTTCAGTTTTTCTAAATGTTATTTCAATTTCAAATTCTTTTGGAATATCAAGAGGTTTAATATCTTTCTTTAGCATATTTTCAATGGCTGTTGAATATCTTTTATAAACCTCATTAAAACCTATTAGTTTTACTGCACTTCTTGAAAGTGAATATTTCGTTATTACAAATTCAGTTTCTTTAAATAAATCTCTACATTCTTCAATTAATCTATCATCGCCACTTATTAATCCCACGGGAACATTATAATAACTTGCAATTAAACCATTTATGTAAGCCTCATTTACTTTTCTTCCATTTATTTTTATTTCTGCTATTGAATAAGAGCTATATGTATGGTCAATAAATCCTCTTATTGAATTAGCACTTGAATGATAACCTATAAATAAAGCATATTTAAAGTCTGAATTTATTCCTTCCATCATAGAAAGCATCTTTGGAGAACCACTAATCAGCTCAATTTGATATTCTTCAAAATCTTTAATGCTCAAATTATCCATATTCCAATGAGCATCATTCACAACAATTTTTTTTATATTGTAATTTTTTAATATTTTCAGAATTGCTTCAAGTTCTCTTCTCATATAAAATAAACCTTCTTCATATCTTTTATGATTTGGGTCAGTTTGATAAATTGAATTTATTCCACTTATACCTTCCATATCTATGGAAATATATATATTCACAGCTTGAAAATTTTAAAGTATTTTAAGACACTAAAACTGTTTTGTCTAGTAATTCTAAAAATATAATTATTTCTATATTTTTCCCGCCCACCCTATATTTAAGCCTTCGGCTTATAAATTCCCATTCTTTTGCTTTGGGGGGCAGAGCCCCCCATTAGAACCCC